>JAYWDP010000153.1:0-2279 GCA_043779775.1 Cyclobacteriaceae bacterium | reverse complement strand
AGGGTACGCTGGTTGGAGAGCGTGACCGCAAGGGCAGAAAAGTGTATACCTATTTACTGAAGGACTTTTTTGTGCAAGTAATGTTCAAAAAAGATACTCCCTCAGGGGAAATCGAACACCTGCAGACGTTTGAGAATTTGGTCCAGCTGAATTTATATCTGGAAAAAGAATTTAAGGCCGCCTTTTGAAAATGAGGTTGGCCAGCGAATAGACCCATTTACTTCTTACGAAGAATTTGTGCCATCGTTTCACCTATCGTGGCAGGTGATTCGGCGACATGAATTCCACATTCGCGCATTATTTTCATTTTGGCGGCGGCCGTGTCCTCCGCACCTCCAATGATGGCTCCGGCATGTCCCATACGTCGGCCAGCGGGGGCCGTTTGACCCGCAATAAAGCCTACTACCGGTTTCTTATTGCCATTTTCCTTGATCCAGCGTGCAGCTACAGGTTCATAGTTTCCACCGATCTCGCCAATCATAACGATCCCTTCCGTTTCAGGATCGTTCATCAATAATTCAACCGCATCTTTGGTTGCCGTGCCAATGATCGGGTCGCCACCGATCCCTATGGCCGTCGTAATGCCAAGGCCAGCTTTTACAATCTGATCGGCTGCCTCGTACGTGAGTGTCCCTGACTTGGAGACAATTCCAATAGTCCCCTTCTTGAAAACGAATCCAGGCATGATTCCTACTTTGGCCTCACCGGGTGTAATTACGCCCGGGCAATTAGGGCCCACCAGCCTTACTCCTTTGCCCTTGATATACTGTTTGGCGATCATCATATCCTTTACCGGAATACCTTCCGTGATGGCTACGATCACCTGGATTCCAGCATCTGCTGCCTCCATTATTGAATCGGCCGCATACGCAGGCGGAACAAAAATAATTGACACATCCGCGCCGGTCTTCTCAACAGCCTCCTTTACCGAATTGAAGACTGGGCGACCAAGATGTACACTCCCCCCTTTGCCAGGTGTTACACCCCCCACCACGTTGGTACCATACTCGATCATCTGGCCAGCATGGAAAGAGCCCTCAGTGCCGGTAAAGCCCTGCACGATAACACGTGAATTCTTGTTGACGAGTACGCTCATATGAATTGTTTTTTACGTGTGGTGTACAAAATTAGAAGAATATTGTTGCCAGCAAAAAATGAAAAATCCTGATCCAAATAGTCCCGAAAGCTATCGGGATCTGGATCAGGGTCTTTACAAGGCTGTGTGCCAGGGCTATTGTTTCGGTGTTGCTAACTTATTTCTGTAAAGAAATTCATCCCTTCCCTGCTTGAAGTCATCAACATCTGGTGCCATTCTTATCGCTTCTTCATAGGAGGTGAGCGCATCAATCAACAATCCATTTTGCTCATAGAAACCTGCCTGGATAAACTTTTCAAAAGCAGTTTCCCCTTTCATGTCCCCGGAGATTTCTGCAAAGGCTTTCTTTACGCGCTCCTGAGTTGCGGGATCAAGTTTCTTGACCACTTTTCCTTCGGACTTAGTCTTTGCGTCAGCTTTGCTGGCCACTTCAATGATGAGAGCTGTCTCAGTAGCCAACTTAGGAAACTTGGGATCCGCTAAGTCAATTCTCAACATCGTTTCTGGTGTTTCAAACTTAGTGATCTGGTCCTCAAAAATATCTTTTACTGTAACGATGTAAGGTCCACCGCTCTTGGGTGTCTCCCATTCAACTACGATGGACTTGCCATACACACCGGCATTCTGTGGGGGAGGCAAGTAAACGCTAAGCATGGTAGGTTCTCCGCGGTGTACGGCTCCCGTTGCGCTCAGACGGTTTTTCTTTGCTTCCGCTGAATTGCTGCTCAACATAAAATCAGTGTACTTGTTCAGGACACTGGTTCCCGTACCCACTTGGGCCGCCAAATCAGCAACCTTATAAGATCCTGCTTTTTTCACTTCAAGCGGCTTTCCGCTGGAATGTACCAATCCGAGATAAGCGTTATCAGAAATCTTCAACTCATCACCAAGTTTTAAACTAGCCCCCGTCCTGATGGATTGCCAACCTTCGCTCGATTTGTACTCATTGGCCCCCTTATTGGCCAAAACCTTAAAGGCGTAATCTTGTGAATAGCCAGTAATTGTGAAAAGTAAAAAGCCAACTCCGACTCCGAATAGAACTTTGCCTTTTTTCATGGTATTGTAAGAATTTAAGATTACGAATATACTAAAAACGTGCCAAACTCAAGGGTTTAATACTTTTGGCTCTGGTTTGGTAAGCCACTTTATGGAGCCTAAATACTTGAAAAGCTTCTTAATTAGG
>JAYWDP010000152.1:0-2282 GCA_043779775.1 Cyclobacteriaceae bacterium | reverse complement strand
AATAGAAACAGGGCGGGATAGATGCCTGCGATAATTGATCCGGCCAAAAATAGACTCAAGGCACTTAACCAAATCTTTGGCGTGGACCATTGAAAGTTGCTGATGGGCACCCCCGTCAGGTAACTAAAATGGGGAAGGATCAGCCATAACAAAATCATAGCCACACCCAAAGCCAGGGTCGCAATACAACAATATTCAATTAAGAATTGTAAGGCAAGATCACTTTTTCCGGAGCCCAGGATTCGTCTGACTCCCACTTCCCTGGTCCTTGCAATGAACCGGGCCGTCTCGAGGTTGACATAATTTATCCACGCCAGCAGGAGAACGATTATTCCGATAGAGAATAAAATGTAAATTAGTATTTCACTTCCATTTGGCTCCAATTCATCGTGCAGATTTGAGTTGAGATGAATGTCTGAAATCGGTTGGAGAAAAACTTTAGCACCCTTGGTTTTGGGATTTTCCTTTTCAAGTTTTTTGATCAACCGGTTAAGTCGATCTGCGATTCGTTTGGGATCAGCCCCTGACCCCAGGGTCAGATAAGTGTAAAGTTTGGGTCCGGTCCAATAATTGGCTGCGGTTACTTCGTCTGGGTGTATGCGTGCTATAAAATTCAAATGCAAGTGCGAATTTTCAGGCACGTCTTTCAAAACACCAGTTATTTCAAAATCGGATACATCGGCATAAGAAGGCGACCTGTTTTCAATCCTTTTCCCGATCGGATCCTCATCCCCGAAAATCTTTTTTGCCATCCTTTCCGACAACACCAGGTTGTGGGGGTCGTTCAAAACGGAAGCAGGATCTCCCTTCAAAAGCAACGAAGGAAATACTCTGAAAAAATTTGAATCCGTCTGATAAAATGATTGCTGTTCGTAGTATTTTCTACCCTGATAATTAAAAAGAAAATACGCCTGGGCAGCTGTTCTGTCAAATCCGGTGCAAGCATTAACTTCAGGAAAGTTTTCTTTGAGCATGTTTGGGATACCGATGAAGTTGAGGGCCGAATTATTTTTCAATTCACCATTTTCATATTGCTCATAGGCAACCCGATAAATTTGATCTTTATTTTCGTGAAATTGATCATAGCTCAGTTCAAAACTGACATACTGTATGATGAGGAGGAAAGCGGTGATGCCAACGGATAGCCCCAATACATTGATAAGCGCGAAGGATTTGTCTTTCATCAAATGGCGGTAGGCAATTTTAAAATAGCTTTGAAGCATAGGGAGCTGGTCTATCATTCATACTTCAACGAATCGACAGGGTTGGACCGCGCTGTCTTAAGCGATTGAAACAATACTGTCAAAAAGACAAAGCAGAACGCGAACACAGTTACCATGAAATAGAGCAGATAATTCAAATGAGTTTGGTAGGCAAAATTTTGCATCCAGCGGCTGATGACCCAATATGAAACAGGAGCGACCAGTATTGCCGAAACCATGACGAGAAACAAGACATCCCTCGAAAGCAAAAGAACAATGTCCGGAATGTTTGCCCCCAATACTTTCCGCACTCCAATCTCTTTGGTGCGCTGCGCGGCGGCAAAGGCCGATAAGCCCAGCAAACCCAGCAGGGAAATAAATATGCATATAAATGAAAGTAAAGAAAGCAGTCCATTCTGCACTATATCGTCCTTGTATTGTTCGTTAAAACGCTGGTCGAGGAAAAAGTATTCGAAGGGATGGTTGGGATCGAATTGAGACCACTTGCCTTTCACATAGTCGATCGTTTCGGTCAGGTTATCGCCCGTCAGCCTGATTTGAAGGAAACCTGTATGCCAATGTCCCTTAATGATGAACATCGGGTCAACACCCTGGTGCAATGAGTTGACGTTGAAATCTTTTACGACGCCAATCACCTTCCCCGGATTTTTACCCTCCCAGAAGTGTACTTTCTTGCCAAGGGCATCCTTTCCCCAACCCATTAATTTGACCACCGACTCATTGGCGATGTAGACGCCTTGAATATCCGCATCCGGGCCTGACTGAAAGTCACGGCCGCTGATAAGCTTCATCCCCATAGTCTTGATGTAATCGTCGCCTACAAATAAGTCCAGGACACCTCCTTGCTGTTGCATGCCGGTTTCGCTTTCCCCAAACATCACGCCGCCTCCGACACCCATTCCCATGACATCACGGGCACTGGTCACGGCCACAATGTTCGGGTTGCGCAGCAATTCATTTTTCATAACCGGTAAATTATTTCGCGCAAGTGTATCCAAAACGGGCAGCACCAGAAGATTGTCTTTGTTGAAGCCCAGGTCTTTGTTGCGAACAAAGTCG
>JAYWDP010000151.1:0-2287 GCA_043779775.1 Cyclobacteriaceae bacterium | reverse complement strand
TCCGCCTGCGGTAAAGCTGGCGTGCTGGCACTCACAAGATCGCTGGCAGTTGAGTGGGCAAAATATAATATTCGCAGTAATGCCATCGCTCCCGGACCCTTCCCGACTGAAGGTGCCTGGAGTCGGCTCTTGCCCGGTGATCTCGTCAAAAAATTTGACCCTGCCAAAAGAATTCCGTTGAAGCGTGTAGGCGACCATCAGGAGTTGGCAAATCTCGCTGCCTACCTCTTATCTGACTACTCAGCCTACATGACGGGAGAAGTAGTGACTATCGACGGCGGCGAGTGGCTAAAGAACGGTGGTGAATTCAGCCATCTGGAAGATGTGACGCCAGAGATGTGGGAAATGTTTGAAAAGTCACGGAGAAAGGAGAAAGGAGAAAGCATCATTCATCCATCAGACTCAAAATGAAAGCATTTTATGTATCTCACCCCTTCGTGATTTCCTTAGGAATAACCTTGGGGGTCATGATCTTTCTTTGTTCCTGTGAAGTATTTCATTTTGAAAAACCTCAACCGTCAGATGTTGGAAATATCTTCGTGGTCCCGAAGGAATTCAGAGGCGTATGGCAAGATGATCAGCGTGAAACTACGGTTACCCTGGGAGAAAAATCTTTCAAAATCGAAGGCTATGATTCAATGAAGGTGGTTAATAGGATATCAAGTCAATTGGATACAACCTGGGGCAGGCATTATTTAAAATCCCTTCAGTACAATCAGGAAACAAAGCATTTCGATACGGTCAGCAATTATGTTATTAAAGGGAATAAGATTTATGAAATCAGAAAAGTTGGACTTGAGTCCGGCTTCAATTTTAGGCTCAAAAAAGACACGATTTATTTCAAAAAAGATATTATCCTGGATTTTGAACTAAACCAGAAAGCTTTTCTCAGAAAGCTGACCGACACACGCTACATTCTGAATATTCATGAAGAAAATCTGTGGCCCTTGCTCGAAGGACGCGTGGGGCCGTGGTGGCAAATTGTCCTTATGGAATTGACACCTGACGGCAAAATTAACTTCAGGGACATAGACGATAAAGTCAAGGGCAATGCCAGTTTGATTTATTCCAATGAAAGTGATTATTATTTTGATGTCTCCTGGGCCCAATCGGCTTTGGTAAAGCTGATGGATCAGGGACTCTTCGCTACCGGTAAAGAAAATCTTCACAGAATTAGCAAGTCGCCCGCCAAGTCGAAATGAAAGTAAGTTTTTGAGTATAGGCTGCTAAATGTACTATTGGATTGTCTCTCCGTAAAGTAAAAAAAGCGATATCCCCTAAATGCAAGAAACCCCTGATGAGACTCCCCCAGGTGTTTCATTGATTTAAATAATAGGGCGACGACCCTCCTTTTTGAGACGCTTCTAACATGTAGTTTACCTGCAGGTACGCTCCCTTCCTGGAGGGTAGCCTGCTTATCGGTCTTACTATTGGCCCTAAAAATCAACGTGAGCAAGTCCAGTGTTTCCTTTTTTAAACTTTCCCCCATTGTATATTTAAATTCTTTAGTGAATTCCTTGGTGAACTTAAATATTTCTAAAAGCAAATCATAGCTCGCCTTGTAAACCGGTAAATCATAGTGCAACGCCATTTCTTCAAAAAAAATCGACCGCCCGAGACGGGCGGTAAAGTACAAATAGTCAAATGGTCAAATAAATCAATCCCTGAGGCAGCGGACAGAAAAACCGGAACCCTTGTTGTTGTTCCTGTTTGCATTGCCGTTGTTATAGTTCAGGTTGCGGTTCCAGGCTTTATTTGTTGTGTTCTCCGAAGAACTCCACCAGTTGCCGTTCTTGCCAATGTTGTTGAATGTGCCATTGGTGTTACGGTTGCCACCCGGGAGGCCTGCAATTGAAGTAACCACTGGTTGCTTTTAAAAACATTTTCAGTTCTTAAAATAATGTATAGCTACGACCTACCACTTCTCTTTTGTTTGTGGTCATTTTACGGCCGCAGCGGGCTACCGGATTTAACTGGCACACTTTCCGTTGCCATAGCAAACGAAAACTCTGGCCGGAAACTATCTTTGAAGCGATTTTTGCCATCCCGCCAATTGTTTAGAAACTTCCTCTACCCGCTCGTTCACCTGCACAAACTTCTTTAGGTTTATCTGTTGCAAATCTTTCATAAGCCTAATCAGCGGGAAATTGTATTCGGTTTCCTGTCTAAGCACAAAAAAAGCTCCGACGTTTCCATCGGAGCTTTCTTGTAATAATAGGGCGACGACTTACTCTCCCAGGTTTTACCCCAGTACCATCAGCGCGGGTGGTCTTAACTTCTCTGTTCG
>JAYWDP010000150.1:0-6795 GCA_043779775.1 Cyclobacteriaceae bacterium | reverse complement strand
GCAAGGTCAGGGTTTGGACGGTTTTGCCAAGACCCATATCATCGGCAAGGCACCCTCCCAATCTGAAATCATTCAGGAAGCGCAACCAGTTATAACCTGCTTTTTGATAGGGTCTGAGTTGTCCGTTAAATCCAGCGGGCAGGGGATAGTCTTTTATGCCGGTGAAGTTTTCGAGGTTGCGGAGGCGATCACTCATATGTACTTTGGCCAGGTTGCCCTCCTGTAGCTCTTTGACAAGATTGAAATGGTATTTATGAAGCACGGGCTTCTCATGGGTACCATGCGTTTCACTCATGGCAAAGAGGTCACCATATTTAATCAGCCAGGCTTCGGGTATGATGGCGATCTCTCCGTTGGGAAGTTTAAACTCCACCTTCTTCTTTAAAATCAATTTCCGGAGTTCCTTAAATGAAATTTCATACTCACCAAAACGAATTTTGGCATGGATGTCAAACCAGTCAATACTTTCTTTTACTTCCAGTTCGATGACTGCCGTACCCACAAAATATTTCTTGTCGCGATTGTCAGGCTGGCTTACTTCAAATCCGAAGTTTAACAGGTTCACCCTGTTTTCGTTAATCCATGAGAAAGCATGGGCTTTGTCCACCGCGGTGCGAAAATTTCCGGCCAGCGGAAGACCTAATTTGACCAGTGTCTGCGCATATTTTTTTTCCGCCGAGGTGTCACGTTTGATGCGATGAAAAATATAGTTGGTGCCATTTTTTTCCAAAGACACATTCACATCCCCAAACGCATCACCGCGGAACCGATACTTGCCGTATTTGAAGGAAAGATCGAAAACAATTTTTCCTGCTTCATCATTATTGGGTTTCTCCTCCGGATGACTTTCAAAAAGAGTCACTACTTCTTTTGTATTGGCGGGAGGCAATTCTGAAATCGTTAGCAGCGGATGCGGATCGTATGTATTTTTAATGATTTCAAATCCAGTAACTTCAATGTCATCAAATGAAGCGATGAGAGGCGTAATAAAATTGTTGTAGTAATTTTCTTCGAGATTTTTTGGAATTACAATATTGTTTTTGGTAAGAAAGGGGATCAACTTTTTTCCATCCACAGGTTTGTCAAAACCATAGAGTTTTCCGCTCACCACCATCCAGGCCGGATTTTTACAAACCATATAGGCAGCGACATTCGGGATTTCTACTTTCCTCCCCTCATACGTGATGGTTGGATAGTAGGTGGTATTTTCCTCGTTGCGGCTGAAGTGAAATTGTATACTGGCGCGGCGTTCCAAGACCTCCACTTTACGCCAGGTTGGCTCCCCGTCGTTTCCCATTTCATAGAGCCGTTTACCTTTAATTTTTTCAAGTACAGCGGCCCTGCGTTTTTCCATGTAGGCCTCTATCTGCTCTTGTAAGAGTCTCTCCTCACCTTTATCCTTCTTGAAGACTTTCGCAAAGAACTCATCCGGTTTCATTATTTTCTTGGAAAAATGCCGAAGTACAGCATCCTGATTCATACTGTCCATGAGATCAATTAACTCATAGTCGCGGTCGTCCATACCCTTGCCAAACTCACGGGCATTTTTAGAAGAAATATTCTGGTGCTGATAGGTTAGCTTACCCTTTTCGTCAAGCCGCACGATAAAAGACTCGAAAATATAGCCCAAATACTCATGCTGGTAGAGCGAGTAGATTAATTGAAACGGCTGTGCCGCCGAGACTTTCATGGTTATTTTGGGCTAAAATCACTGTTTTTACCTGTTGAGAGTCAGACATATGAAGGTCCGGATCACTTTTCGGAAAAAGCAGAATTGCAACATACGCAATCCCGGCAAAATAATTTTTTGATTTTTGTTCCAAACCTTACATCACAGGTGTTCGATGGAGTAGGAGCGGGCCGCCAGAACGGCAGGCCGGAAGGAAACCAGGAAGGCCACTGTTGTAATTACAATACTTGTTAAAACGAAGTCAGCGATCTTCATCTTCACGGGATAATTGGAGACAATGGAGTTCTCCATGCCCATACCCACCAGGCCGACTTTGTCCTGCAAGTAGCATAGGACAGCACCCAGAAAAAGTCCGATGCCGGCACCAATAAATGATATTAATGCGCCTTCGGTAAGAAAAATACGTTTGATGAGTGAGGGCTTAGCTCCCATGGCCGATAGAATACTGATATCTTTTTTCTTATCGATGGCCAACATCATTAAGGAAAAGAAAATGTTGATTGATCCGACCAGCAACAAAATAGAGAGCGATAAAAAGGTAAACAGCTTTTCAATTTTCAACAAGCGATACAAATCCTTATGCTGCTCTTCATTGGTAAGTACGGAAAAATTTTCACCTAAATCCTTACGAAGTAATTGTTGCACCTCCTTCACGTTAGCCCCATTTGTTTTTACTTCAAGTGAGGTCCTTTTATTTCCGTAATCCATAAGGTCGCGGGCAAATTTCAGGGGTACAAAAATATAATTTTCATCAAAATTCTTCTCAATGGAAAATACAGATCCTGGTCTGATACTTTTTTTAGCATACATTTTGGATGGGTCCAGCGAATTGCCTTTGAGATTCTTAATGTAAAATATCTGCAGGGCAGCCATATCATCACTCACCTCCGCCGACAATATATACCGGACTCCCCTGCCCATGATTGCAAAAGGGATGCTGTCTTTCGTTAATTTTATTTCACCTTCAGTAATGTGATCGTCCAGACGGTGCTGATCAATAAAATTTTCACTCACCCCTTTCAGGCTCACAACAATATCAGCATTGCGATATCTCACATAGGCATAATCTTCGATAACCTGGGTCACGGTTAATACTCCAGTTATGGATTGAATAGATGAGATAAGCTGGTCATTGACTTCAAATGTTTTTCCTTTTGCCGATTCAATCTTCAATTCCGGATCAAAGGAAGTATTGAGGGACCGGAGCAAAGACTCAAGCCCGTTAAAAACAGAAAGTACAATGATCAATGCGGCTGTCGCAAAAGCCACACCAGCCATTGACAAGATGGATATAATGTTAATGAAATTTTTTTTCCGCTTGGAGAGAAAATAACGCCTGGCGATGAAGAGCGGAAGATTCATGAAGAAAAAAATTGAAGCCCTATTTATCGGGCGGGATGTTCAGATTTTTGATCAGATCTTCCATTCTTGTGGCGTTCTCTTCGACTTCATCGATATAGAAAACGAGTTGCGGAATGATGCGCGCCTGATTGCGAATGCGGTCGCCCAAAGCCTTGCGGACCTCTTTTTTATGGAGGTCAAGTTTTTCTAAAAGGGCCTTTTTATCCTTTACTAAAGCCATACTGATATATATCCTTGCTACGCTGAGGTCTGGGCTCATTTTTACATCCACAATAGTAATGAAGGTGTTACTTAATAATCCACGCTGATCGCGGAGAAAAATGTCGCTAAGTTCTTTTTGAATCAGCCGACTGAATTTTTGTTGTCGAACGGTGCCACTCATGACGTAAAGTTAAGAAAAGTCAATGGCTCAGGGTTCTTTATTGCAATTGAGTTAAAACTTTGACACATAGACATTGACTATTTTTAGTTATTTGCACAATAAATTGATATTTCGTGCTTCGCCATTTCCGTATTAATGATCCTTACCGCCTGATAAGTCTCCTCGTCCTGCTCATACTGGCGAGTTTGCCCTTCCTGATCAACTTGTCGGCCATCACTCTCCAGGAACTAAAGGATATGGTAATTGGTGAGGAAGTAGGCGATAAAATTATGTATGTGGAGATCATTGACCAGACAGCTCCTTTGATGGCATTGACGGATGGCTTCCTGGACTTTTTCTTTGGGCGATCACTTCTTTCGCGCCATATCCTTGCGTTGATAATTATTTTTTTTCAGGCTTCTTATTTTGGCATTCTGCTCATCAACAACAAAGCTTATAACGAAAGCAACTATCTGCCTTCCTTAATTTTTGGTTTCTTATGTTTTTTTTCTTTTGACCTGTTGGCTATTACCCCGGAATTACTTGCTTGTTGTCTTTTGCTTTTGGGGTTGAACAATCTTTTCAAGGAGATTGAATTCAGGGTGGACAAGGACTCTGTTGTTTTAAACCTCGGTGTGTTTTTAGGGCTTGCCTCACTTTTTGTTTTCTCCTACACGATATTTTTGATCGGCGCTGTAGTGATCCTCATCATTTTTGCCCGTGCTTCACTCCGTAAAATTTCATTGTTGCTCTTTGGTTATGGCCTGGTCCATGCAATCTTGATCACGTATTATTATTGCTATGAGCGTGCTGATGAGCTTTGGGCAAATTTTTATGTGGCCAATATCAGCCAGGCAAGCGTGAGCCTTGTGGCGATGAATGCCATCTTCATGCTTGCCATTGTACCCATTGTATATTTTATTTTTTCTCTTTTTATGTTGACAAGGGAAGCTCACTTTACACGATATCAATCTCAGTTGTTTCAGGTAATGTTCTTATGGCTTGCCATTTCTATCGTTCAGATATGGCTGACCCCCACGCTCACACCGCATAGCTTTTTTACTTTTATTCCGCCACTCAGTTATTTTATTAGCCATTACTTGCTACTTATCAACAGAAAGTGGATTGCCGAACTCATGTTGTGGCTATTTATATTGGGATTGCCCACATTGAATCTATTGTCTCGTCATCAGATTTTGAGCCGGGTAGACTATTCAGAACTTTTTCCAAAACTGGTTTCTCATGACTATGAAATATCGGGCAAGAAAGTGATGATTCTGGGAAACGATTTCTCCCTATATCAGCGAAATGAAATGGCGGGTTACTTTTTAAACTGGGAGTTGTCCAGAAAATATTTTGAGCAACCTGATTATTATGAAAACATCAGCAAGATTAATAAGGCTTTTTTACAGGATCCCCCGGAAGTAATAATTGATCCAGGGGGCTATATGGAAACCATCATTGAAAGAATTCCGAAGCTAAAAGAGGCGTACAGAAAAGATGCTTCGATTTACTTTAAACGCTAGCAAGCAATTTTACCTACCCTTCTCTCATGACGCCCACCCTCAAAGTTGGAGTGTAGAAACCGGTCAATAATTTTTATGGCAAGATCTGCAGGAATATGCCGGGCAGGTAAACACAACACATTGGCATCATTATGTTCACGGGCGGTTGCAGCCAGTTCCTCTTTCCAACAGATTGCTGCACGGATTCCCTGATGTTTATTGGCGGTGATTGCAACGCCGTTGCCACTGCCACAAACCAAAATGCCCAGATCAAATTCCTTTTTTTCGACTGCATGGGCAACGGCATGTGAAAAATCCGGGTAGTCGGAGGACTCGCTGTTGTGGGCACCAAAATCTTTAACGGGATAGCCGTTTTGTTCAAGCCACTTTTTAACCTGTCCTTTCAGTTCAAAGCCTGCATGGTCGGATCCTATGGCTATATTTTGCATCATGCGGTCATTTCATCTGTTTTGGCCTGCTGTTCCTCTTCTTTTAGCTTCTGCCGTACAACATAAGCTGATATGAAAATACTTATTTCATAGAGCAGAAACAATGGAAAAGAGATAAGTACCTGGCTCAAGGGATCCGGAGGAGTTACAATAGCTCCAATGATTAAAATGATAATGATGGCATGTCTTCGATAAGTACGCATGAATTTAGGCGTGAGCATCCCCATTTGGGTCAGAAAATACACCACCACGGGTAATTGAAAAAGCAACCCGCTTCCAAATACAAGCGCTATAAATGTTGAGACATAGGAAGTAATATCGAATTCGTTCACGATCATGTCGCTGATGGAGTACACGGAAAAAAACCAGGTCATCATCGGACAAAGCACGAAATACCCAAAAGAGATGCCCAGTAAAAATAAAAATGATACAGCCACCACAGCACCACGAGAGCCCTTCATCTCATTCTTTTTAAGTCCTGGCTTGATGAATCGCCAAATCTCCCACACCACATAAGGGAAAGAAATGATGAAGCCGATCACAAAGGCGGCCAGGAACTGCATGGTAAACTGCCCCGTCATGTAACGACTCTGAATTTTGAACGGGAACGGTTTGGCGCAGAGGGCATCGACGGCCCCGGTTAGATCTCCGAGCTTGCATAGCCACTTAAAAGTGGGGAAGTCAACCCGGGCAGGTGCGAAAATGATATTTTGAAAAATCCATGGCGTGAAAAAGAATGCCAAAATCATAAAAATCATAATGGCCACGATGGACCGCACCAGGTGCCAGCGTAACTCCTCAAGATGGTCGAGGAAAGCCATTTCCTTTTCTTCACTCATAATAACTCGGATTTTTCCACTGTGGCCACGAAAGACCGCAGAAAATATCTGCGAAAGTCAGCGGTTTCCATGGGAAATAAAAATTTCTGTTAACGGTAAAGGGGAAACTTTTTCATAAACGCGTTCACCTTGCGCTTAACCGCCTTGAGGTGTTTCGCATCTTCGGGTTTTTTCAACGCCTCGTCGATCAGATCCACTACCTTGAGTACATCCTTCTCTTTCATGCCACGAGTGGTGATGGCGGGTGTGCCAATGCGCATTCCCGATGTGACCATGGGTGACTGTGAGTCAAACGGAACCATGTTTTTATTGATGGTAATGTCAGCCTTAATCAATGTTTCTTCCGCCAGTTTGCCGGTAAGATTCTTTGAGCGCAAGTCAATTAGCATGAGATGATTGTCGGTACCACCGGAAATGATTTTATATCCACGACGTGTGAACTCCTCTCCCATGACTTTAGCGTTTTTGACCACCTGAATGATATAATTCATGTATTCATCACTTAATGCCTCCTGAAATGCCACTGCCTTTGCCGCAATAACATGCTCCAGTGGACCACCCTGTGTGCCTGGGAAAACGCCTGAATCCA
>JAYWDP010000149.1:0-2290 GCA_043779775.1 Cyclobacteriaceae bacterium | reverse complement strand
ATCGAAAGCCTCCCTGAAATTGTCAATGCTGTGAAGAAGCGCGTTCCTGTGATGATCGACGGAGGCGTGCGGCGCGGTACTGACATCTTCAAAGCCCTCGCCCTCGGCGCCGACGCTGTGGGCATCGGCAGGCCGTACATCTGGGGCCTTACCGCCTTCGGACAGGAAGGCGTCGAAGCTGTGCTGGATATTCTTACCCGCGAACTCGCTATGACCATGCAGCAGGCAGGAACAGTATCAATTGAGAAGATCAATAAGGATTATATTGTTGGGTAAAGATGGAATGGGGATTCTTAATCCACTGTGAGGACTACTTGTTGGCTAGGAAGCTCGGTCGGTGGCAACACCGACCTCAGGTAAATCCCGAATATGTCAATAAAAAATGGGAGCTCCCTGAAGGAACTCCCATTAAAGTTGCAAAAAAGTTATTTTACAACTGACTCAAATCCGTGCGAAGTACCCTCAGTTCGGTTTTTCCGGATTTCAGAATAGAGAAAATATTTTGCTGGGTCTTGTAGTAAGAATTATCACCGTTGATCTTATCATAGGCTTCTCCCATATTCTCCTGGACATCCAGTTCATCGAGGTTCTCCATAAAACGAACAACACCGAAGGAGCTGCCATTTCCGCTCATGGATGGACGCAAAATATCAATATCTGTTTTTGAACCTGACTTCATGCGGGCATCTTTAGATTTCAACAAGTAATCATGTATATCATTCCATTTCCCTATTTCAAAATCATACATGGTAGCTGATATGTATTTTAGCTTCCGGTCGGCTTTCATATTGCTGACATCTTCCTGCCTCAGGAAATAGGAAGCCGTAGTAGATTCGCACAGTGCATCCAGGGCCTGGCCATCGGTTTTCTGAAGAGCCTCACCCTTAGGGCTCACCATGGGAGTGTCCGCTTCTTTCCAGGTAGATGGACCAATGACAAAAATATAAGAGCCATTGTTTTCACCGGTAATAACCTGCCAGCACCGGTACTTCAGGTTGGGGAAATGCGTTTTAATAAAGGTTGTGGCTTTCTTTTCGTATTCGAGCTTCTTATCCATCTTGGGTTTGGCGGTTAAGCTCCAGAATACATTTTTGCTTTGGGAGAACGCTAACACTGCGATCAGCATCACCGCTAGTGTTGTCATTAATTTTTTCATGGGATTTGATTTAGGATTGTTAATAAATCTGAGTGGACTATTCAGGATTAATAAGTCTGTGGACTGAAGAGTAAATTTTCTAAGACTCCTTGAACCTAAGAAATTATTCGTGGAATTCAAAATATCTTAGTTTACCGGCTGCGAACAGCATATTCTGATGATGAGGACTTGATAGATTAAGAAAAGCTAATTGATCCTGATTTCTGCACAGCGTTTTTTATTTGTCCCATTCTTTATTATGGTTTTTTCGCCTGCCATCCATGAGGTGGCGGGTTTTTTTATTATTTTCGGACAATGGGTTTAAATTTCTAACTATCATTGATATTTGATGTAATGAATATTTTTATAAAAACTTATTTGACCAAAGCCATTATTGTAGGTGCATGCTCAATAATTAGCTATAACATCCTGGCACAGCCACAAGGATCAGCCCTCACAACCGTCTTAGACTATGACTCTGCTGTTGCCCCCATGGTAACCGTAGGGTCGCAATCCTGGTTGGGTAAAAATTTAAACGTTGATCATTTTTCCACTGGCGATGCCATACCCGAAGCTAAAACTGTAGACGAATGGACGCGTGCAGGAGTAAACAAACAACCAGTGTGGTGCTATTACAACAACGACCCGGCCTATGGACGTACCTATGGCAGACTATATAACTGGTACGCGGTAACCGACCCGCGCGGTCTGGCGCCTCAAGGCTGGCACATACCCAGTGATGAAGAGTGGGCGGTGACGATCGATTTCTTAAATTACTTAAGTGAAGAAACGACTGCCGGTTTGTCCATGAAAAGCACCAGTGGATGGAATGAAAATGGGAATGGAAATAACGGCAGCGGTATGGCAGCTCGTCCGGGTGGAGGCCGCGACGCCAATGGGGCCTTTGCCAACCGTGGCTTTGGTGGGTTCTGGTGGAGTTCTTCGGTGGACGATCCCAGCAATGGCAGGCTTCGCGACCTGTACTATAACTATAATAAAGTTGACAGGATCAGTGCCAATAAAGGATGTGGTTTTTCTGTCCGTTGCCTCAGGGACTGATTTCAGAAATAGGAATTTGAATTAGCTTTTCTTCATTTACCCTGCTTATCCGTGGTTGGTGTTCCCGTCTCGGGGCCACCAACAACAAACCTCGAT
>JAYWDP010000148.1:0-6807 GCA_043779775.1 Cyclobacteriaceae bacterium | reverse complement strand
TTTCCTTTCAAAGCGTCTTTTATCGCCTCATCTTAAAATATGGGGATTGATGAATAAATCGTAAAATTGCGACCGAAATTGAGGGCCTCCTGTCTCGGTAACCATCGGGATAGCTGGGATCGGGACTCAGACAGTTATAGCTGCTGACTCTCCCGTCCCGATAGTTATCGGGATAGGTGGTCGGTGGCTTAGAAATGGAGGTAAATTAAAAGGGCCCTTAGCTCAGACGGTTAGAGCACCTGACTCATAATCAGGTGGTCGTTGGTTCAAATCCAACAGGGCCCACATTAACAGCGAGTGCCACTTCTAAACTATTGGGGTGGCACAACTGTTTTATTAATCAACGTATGGAATTAACTTTTAAGAAAATACTCCTTCATCTCGGACTTTTCCTGGTAACATTGGTTACAACCACCCTGGCAGGGGCCGAATGGGTACATGGAAAATCGATCTTCATGCCCGATTATTCCTGGCAGGATTTTCTAAGCGGCTTGTCTTATTCGGTTCCGTTTTTATTGATTTTGACGGTGCATGAATTTGGTCATTACTTCACTGCCATTCACTACAAAGTAAAAACTTCGTTACCGTATTACATTCCGTTACCTCCATTTCCATTTATGTTCGGCACCCTGGGCGCACTCATCCGATTAAAAAGCAGGGTTCCCAGCAAGCAACAAAATTTTGACATAGGCATCGCCGGCCCATTGGCAGGATTTGTGGTGGCGATCGGGGTTTTATGGTACGGCTTTGCCACACTGCCACCGCCTGAATATATTTTCCTGTTTCATCCGCAATACCAACAATTTGGTTTGGAATATGCAAAGCATGTGTACGGGCCTGAAAATCTTCCAGCAGGCACCATTGATGTTGTCACGGGCAAGAACCTGCTCTTTTTATTCTTTGAAAATTTCGTCGCCGACCCGGCACGTGTTCCCAATGTGCATGAGATGATCCACTATCCATTTTTATTTGCAGGATTTCTCGCATTGGTTTTTACCAGTATCAATCTTCTCCCGATTGGTCAATTGGACGGTGGGCATGTGTTATATGGACTGTTGGGCTTCCGTGGCCACAGGTTGGTAGCATCATTGGCATTTATCGCGTTCTTGTTTTATGCAGGCCTGGGGAGCGTCGTACCGGGAAGTACTTTTACCATGATTGTAGAATGGCCCCATACCGCCACCATACTATTATTCATCGGCTTTCTTTATGTATGTCTTACAGGATTAAGGTGGGGATGGCAAAATCAATTGATGATTGCGGTCATTATTTTTGCTTGTCAGTATTTCCTCGTCATCTTCATTCCCTCCATACATGGTTATTCGGGATGGCTTTTGTTTGCACTTCTCATTGGACGAATGATCGGCATTCAACACCCCCCAGCTGAGATCGAAGAGCCATTGTCGCTGGAAAGAAAAATATTGGGGTGGGCAGCACTGGGAATTTTCATCATTTGTTTTGTGCCTGCGCCTATCGAAATGTCGGCGGTCATTCCCCCTGCACCATAATTTTCTCGGTATAAGACTTCCCTTGTAGAAAATAATGGATTATCACCAATCCCCTGACAGGTGAGATAAAAGTGAGGATTGTCGAATCGACCAGAGGTTGCAGATCAACCTCAATTTTTCTGCCGGCTATATCAAAAACGGAAATGTTCTCCGCTTCCAAGGGGAGATAACAGATTCGGGATGCCGGGTTGGGATAAATTCGTTTCACAGATTCAGTCTGAAGACCCGTAACGATTCCTTCCCCAATGCCATGACCAAAAACAGGTCTTACCATGGCGCTTCCCTTAACGGACGTGTTTTGTATCCAGCTACCATTGGTATTGTAATAAATTTTATCACCGTTATCAGTATTTTTATCAAGGCCTACCGGTATAGAAGCACTGGAGAGTTGTTTCCATCCGATATAGAGTAGATTTTTTACGCCAACATACTTATCAAGCTTGTAGCGCTTAAACTTGTTTTGGGTGTTCCGATCAACCAGGATATTTTGTTGATATAATATGGAAGAAGTAAGATCGGAGAGGTCTGTGCGCACCTGCAGCAAGAGAGACTGACTTGTATTATCTCCAAATTCAGGAAAATAAATATCTACTGCGATCAGTGTGTCCTGTTTGCTGAATTTCATGGGGTACTTAAATGCCAGGTAAGAGCCTGTCTGGTTAAGACCTGCCCCATACTCAGCTGAACCATCATCATAAGCATAGTAAGAAGCCAACGTATACTTCGTTGCTATTTGATCATTGGCCCGAAAATCGATGGGGCTGTACCGAACGGGATCATAGTCTCCGCCGGCGCTTATCGGGACATTGTCTTTCGTTGCCATCTTGAATTTGAATTTCACTCCAATTGAATCAGCAGTCAGGCTGAATGCACTG
Organism: Cyclobacteriaceae bacterium; assembly: GCA_043779775.1. Classification (GTDB taxonomy): domain Bacteria; phylum Bacteroidota; class Bacteroidia; order Cytophagales; family Cyclobacteriaceae; genus ELB16-189. The sequence continues at coordinate 4,424 of JAYWDP010000148.1, read as the reverse complement.
ACCGGTGGAATTTTGTTTAATGTGAGATTTAAATAGGAAAGTCCGGTTAACAGTGATCCAGGATCCTGCGCCGCGTCCAGTAGGGTCGTCGTGGTGGTAATCGTCTGGCCCGTTTTAGTTGTGATGACGGCTTCGGTATTATAGTCAAACGGTTGAAGGTTGCCGACGCGAAGATTATAAAGGTAGAGTGAAGGCTTCTTGAGATTTATTGCCGGGTTTTCCACGAAATGTTTAATGGGAATTGCGTAGTAGTCGGGGAAAAGTGAAGTCAGGGCCGATGAAACGGTGCGATCCGGGTAAGATGTATCCGTGGGTGAGCGGCCGGTATTCAAATAAATGTAGTCGACATTCCAGGTGTCATACGGTCCCGAAAGTCTGGCAAAATTCCGAATTCGAAACTGGAACGCCGCATGGTAAAAACGGACATCCGTTACAGGAAGCAACACTTGATAAAAGATATCGGGCTGCAAGGAAGCATTATTTTCTATTGTGTAAACTGTTTCCCAGGTATTGCTTGAATTCAAATAGGACACCGTGAGCACATCACCATTGTCCGGAGGCTCTCCATGTCCCTGAACTTGATAATAGAAGCTGAGATAAACTGTATTGCGCAAGGCAGGATCTACCAGGTCCATGCGAATGGATTGTGACACCAACTTATCTGCAAAACCCTTTGCCAGTACATCATTTATATTGTATGGTTTGCCCAGGGAATCAACACCATCAAATGTCACCACATTTTTCGATGGCGGCAGAATGCCAAGACCATTGTTGAGATATACTGACTTGCCGTACTGCCACAAATTCTCCTGGGGATAGGTAAGCGAGTCGGAATATGAAAAATCATCCCAGAAGGGAAGGTTCAACGGGGTGCTTTGTATTCTGGCAGAACGATTGGACCGCGGGGTAGAAGGAAATGAATGAGCAATAGGCGTCTCAACCAGTTGTGCGTAGGTGGTGTTTAAAAAGCAAAATGAGAAAAGAATGCAAGTAAAAACTTTCACGCTATGGGATGTTCCTTTCAGTTTTCATTCTCTTCATCCTCAAGTTTGTAACCCTTTGGCCCAATCCACAACTCCACCGGGTCTCCTATGCTTACCGAATCACCCGGTGCCGGGAATTGTTTAAGAACGAAGCTGATAATGCCGGTAGTATCCACATCCTCAGGTATTTGCACTGAACCCAGGTGCAGACTTAGATTTCCGAGGCGAAGAAGTGCATTTAGGTAAGGAATGCCTACTAAATTTCCCATCACAAAGTCTTTTGGTCCTCCGCCGTCTCCTACAACCAAATCAATTACAGATCCTTTTGGAACACGGCTTCCAGGCGAAATGATCCGTCCATTCATTCGCATTTCAATGATTAGGTCCTTGAAGGGACTGTGTTGGTATATTATTCTTCCAGGAAGAAGTTCATTGCTCTTTAATACAGCTTTTGCGTTAGCCAAGGAGCCGCCGCCATTTTCCAGGAGGTTGGGTACTGGCAAAGTGGGGGGAGAACGGCGGTTGATGGATACATAAATCTTCCGATTTTCTTTAACCCTGTGACCTGGTTTAGGAAATTGCTGCAGTACGGTGAACGGAGCATGGTCAGGGGAATACGACGAATCACCGACTTCATATCGGAGCTGAAATGGAGCTAGTATAGTGTCTAATTTAGTAACGCTTATTCCGGTCAGGTTAGGAACAATAATATTATCACCATGGTTGGTGGTGTTAGGCAAATAAATATAGAAGTAGGCAACACCCAGAAGTAAAATAGTCACTGCCGTCATGCCAGCGGTGGCGAGCAAGGATCCTAATGTATTGCCCTGAAAAAATTGTTTAAATTTCATCAGAATTTTAATGATGAAGAAAAATTATATTGAATGCGGCCATTCGACTTGTTTCGTTCCAATGAAAGGAAAATCAATTTAGAAATAAGTTCTTCGAACGAAATACCCCTTTCTCGCCACATCATAGGAAACATACTTGAATTGGTAAAACCGGGAATGGTGTTGATTTCGTTCACGTAAATGTCTCCCTTTTCGGAATAGAAAAGATCAACCCTGGCATAGTCCTCACATTTTAGTGCTTGAAATGCCCTGACAGACAATTCCCTGATACTATCCACAATTTCTTTTGAGAGCTTGGCCGGGACGTCTATCATGACCGCATTCCCATCGACATATTTGGCATCGAAGGTGTAGAACTCATAGGCTTTGCTAATGATTATTTCACCGGGCAAGGAAGCTTGAGGTGGCGTGTTGCCAAGAATAGCACATTCAATTTCCCTTCCTTTTATATATCGTTCAAAAAGGAGTTCCTGATCGTACCGGAAAGAATCATCCACGGCAGATGCGAAGTCCGATTTGGCTTTCACTAGGGTCACGCCTACCGAAGAGCCCAGGCTGGCAGACTTCACGATGAAGGGCAGTCCAAGTTTGTTTTTTATTTCTTCGAAGGAGGGTTTTTTCTTATCGTAAAATCCAAGAGGAATAAAATCGGCTACCGGCAGGCCGGCTTCTTTTAGCAGGCGCTTGGCAATAATCTTGTTCATGGATAGTGATGAGCCTAAGACTCCCGTTCCGACGATGGGCAAATCCAGGGCTTTTAACATTCCCTGTATACTTCCGTCTTCGCCATCGGTGCCGTGCAGTACAGGGAATACGACGTCCACGGCAATCTTCGTCGTTCCAGCTTTTAATACGGGCTTTCCAGGATCAAGTGAAACCGAAAGAGCTTTCCCTTTGGCAATGTTCTTGTGAACAGAAGACGTGTGGTACCACTTTCCGGTTTGGGTAATGCCAATGGGAATCGGAGTAAACTTCTTCCGGTCAATAAATTCAAAAATGTTCCTGGCGGAATTGATGGATACTCCATGCTCCACCGAGCGGCCGCCATACAGAATTGCTACTTTGATTTTAGCCATCGATTTTAAATCGTTTCAAAGATAGAAATTCCTGTTAATGACCTATGTATACTTTCGTTGTACTGACTTGATTATCGATCTGCAGGCGGAACAGATATATCCCCGTAGCCTGGATGCTCAGGTCGAAGTAGTAGGTTTGGTTCAGGGTATCAGGCAACAGATTGTCGGCCACTACCTGACCTATCACTGAGAAAATCTGAAGGCGCACATCTTTCTTTTCGGCGAGGTTAAAGGTTAGGGCAAGATCCGATTGGCTATTGTGCGTTGAATAATAGAGTTGATAAGGCACGGATGTCATGGGTGGATTCGAATCGGTCCCCGCAAATATTTCAATGTTATCCACGTACATATTATTGCCATGGGCGTTGGTGGCAATGAAAGCCAACCGAATATTTTGTTTTCCAACGACTGAGTCTAGTCCAATATATTGTCTTTTCCAGTCAGCACTGGAAACAGGTGACCAGGAGGAATTGGAAGGAGCAATGCTAAATACACTTCCGGGTTGATCAAATAATACCGTTTTATAAGTAAGCCCGCAATCCTTTGATGCCAATACCCTGAGGCGGTCTTCAGCCGGAACCTTTTGAGCATAACTCAAATCAAAAAATAGGGTTTGTATTGCGTACCGTGAAAGATCAAGTACTGGACTTACAAACCACGACTCTTCAGAAAGTGTGGTATTGGTGTAGGCCTTATAAACTATTGATTGATTTTGGTTCGTCGTAGCAAGCTCCCACGCTTTGGCATTGAGGGGTGTAGCGATCAGCCAGGGGACTTGTAGAGGATTGTCAAAGTTCTGGCGAAGGGGCGAGGCATCGGCGAATTGGTCGACGTTGCTATTGAATGTGAGGATGTTATTGCCTGGTGAAGTATCAGGAAGTCCGTTGGGTAAAGTAATTGTCAACTCAATTTGGTTCAAGCCAGTAAGTAAAGTAACTGCATTAAGCGCAAAAATTTTTTCTTCCCCAACTGCCAGGGAGCTACTAAAAGTCTGGCTAACAGGGTTACCCCCGTTGACACTTCTCTGAGCTTGAAAGCTGATAATATTGGCAGTGCTGAAATTTTTTACCTTGAATTGTATGCCCGGATTTGTTTGGCAGTGGACCAAACCCGGACTCTCAATTCCCGTCAAGCCGATGTCATTAACTACCTGGTCGTTAATCACCACATTATCGATGTACAAATTATTTCCCTTTCCATTGGTAGCGACAAAAGCCAGTTGCCACCTGGTTACACCTGTCAATGTGCTCAATGAAACAACTTCAGATTTTCTCCATTGGGCATCTGAATTTGGAACAAATGGAAAATTTTGAGATGCTGTCGCCAGCGCGCTTCCTGACTTGCTATACAATAATATCCCTTGTGATAAATCAGAATTGCATCCGGGCAGTGCATATACTTTTAATCCATCTCCATTGTTGCAAGAACTCGGATTAAAGACATAGGCTACGTCAAAGCGGAGCTGCGTTGACAAAGGTGTTGAGACATTAAAAGAGGGAGTCACCAGCCAATCA
>JAYWDP010000147.1:0-2295 GCA_043779775.1 Cyclobacteriaceae bacterium | reverse complement strand
ATGATGAATCCTAATCCAAAGGCAGCTCCGATAATCCCGAAATTCTGAGCACGGTTTTCAGATGTGCTGATGTCGGCAATATAAGCTCCTGCTGTGGTAAAGCTTGCGCCCATCACACCCGCAACGATGCGACCCACAAAAAGCCAGCCAATGGAAGGTGCCAGCACTACCAACAAATAGTCTACGCCAAAGCCAAACAGGGAAGCCAGCAAAACCGGTCTCCTTCCGAACCGGTCGCTCAGCCCCCCCATGATGGGAGCACAAAAAAATTGCGTAATAGCATAGGATGCAATGAGCCACCCGCCATACGTCGCCGCAAGGCTGATGGAGGTGCCCGGACCAATAAATTCCTGGAGGAGCTTGGGGATCACCGGAATAATGATTCCAAAACCGGTTACATCGATGAGGAGGGTAACAAAAATAAAGCCTAGCGCTGCTTTTGGTTTTGCCATACGGATTTAAAACAAACGCACAAATTACTATTTCTTTTCGTTTACTACGGGAAGTTGAATGTGCGAGGCTCCCGAAATCGAACGGTAAATCTTCTGGGTAGCACTCTGGAAATCAGATTCTTTCGCTTCAAAGATGTTTGGTACAAAGTTCTGAGGATTGCGGTCGATGATCGGGAACCAGGTACTTTGTACCTGAACCATCATTTTATGTCCTTTCTTAAAAACATGGTTGACAGCATGGAGGTCAATGGAATATTTATTCACCTCCTCCGGTTTTACCGGTTCAGGCTTTTCAAAGCTATTGCGAAAACGTCCGCGAAAGACATCATTGGCAATCATGAACTGGTAGCCGCTCATTTTAAGATCTTCCGGATAATTCTCCGGATACACATCAATTAATTTTACAATCCAATCGCTGTCGGTTCCGCTGGTGGAAGCGAAAAGTTGTGCTATCAGATTTCCGGTCACCGCAATATCCTCTGTTAAGATGTCTGTTTCCCAACTTAATACGTCCGGCCGGTTGTGAACAAAACGTTGGTCTTCAGTAAGCCAGGTGTACCATCGTGAGCCCTGACTGTAGGTAGCCTCCACAGGACGCTGGCGATAAGGAACAGGATGCGCCGGATCGGAAACATAGGAATCAAATGCTGATGGGTCGGCAGGAGCATCAAAAGAAAGTTTACCCCCAGAATGGAAGTACAGATTTTTCAGAGCGGTCTGACCGGATGGCGGCCATGAACTATAGGTTTGCCAGGTATTGGACCCTGTTTGGAATGTTACCGCTTCCGGAAATTTTCCATTCCCGCTGCTCCCAACCGTAAACGGAATGGCTTCAGGAGCCGGGGGTTCGTTTTTTCCTTTTAAGTAGTAAGCAAACCAGGGAGCCTGGATTTCACTTCGAAATTGCTCTCCCGTGGGGCTTCCAAATTTTATATTTCCAAGTTTGTCGCCCTTCAGTCGGCCCCATCCGCCATGATTCCATGGGCCGATGACAATAAAGTTCATGTTGCGTGTGTCTTTCTTTTCCAATACTTCATAGGCCTTCAAGGGGCCATAGAAATCTTCCTGGTCCCAATAACCGGCTACATGAAGATTGGGTACCGTGGGCGCTCCCAGCCGGTAGGGTACGGCTTGCTTCTTCCAGAATTCGTCGTAGTTCGGATGCTTGACAAAATCATTCCAGGTAGGAATTTTATTGTGAAAATATTTTTCGTTGGCTGTGGAGAGTGGGCCCAGTTTCAGATACCAATCATAGGTATCATATTGATCGAATGGAAAGAGCGTATCTTCTTTCGAGGACTCTTCCATGTAGGCATACTCAAATCCATAACTTAACCGAAAGGCGCCATTGTGATGAAAATCGTCACCCATCCACATATCAGAGGGTGTAGCTTGTTCTGAAACAGCCTTCAAGGCCGGATGCGGATCAATGGTGCCCATCATAGTCGTCCAGCCTCCGTAAGAGATCCCGTACATACCGACCTTTCCGTTGCTTTGCGTATTTATCAACAGCCATTCAATCGCATCATAGGTGTCGGTACTTTCATCGATAGCCTTTGGATTTTTCTTGTCCCGGGTAAACCGCTGCATTTCAAAGGTGCCCTCCGACCTGTACCGTCCGCGGATATCCTGAAAAACAAAAATATATCCTTCCTTCGCCATCGCAGCAATGTATTCACGTTGGTTGGGCGAAGGTGTATCATTCACTCCATACGGTGTTCGCGTAAATAGAATAGGCAACGGCTCCTTCGATTTCTGCGGCGAGTAGATTACCGTGTTTAGTTTCACACCATCGCGCATGGAAATCATTACATCACGGCGGACATAGGTGAGTGTGTCTTTT
>JAYWDP010000146.1:0-6822 GCA_043779775.1 Cyclobacteriaceae bacterium | reverse complement strand
GTGATGGTGATTTCCACAACTGTCAAAAGCTCTTGCAATGCTTTCCCCTTTTCCATCACCACTTTCCTACCCAATAAATCGAGTGATTGGATACCCGTAGTGCCTTCATAAATAGACATGATTTTCAGGTCACGGTAGTGCTGTTGCACCGGAAAATCAGTGGTAAAACCATAGCCACCCAAAACCTGAATGGCAAGTGCAGCCGAACGGCTCCCTTGTTCCGATGAATAGGTTTTCACTATCGGAGTAAGTATCTCCAGCAGCAGCCAATGTTTATGTTTTTCATCATCTTGAGTAACATGTACCAGATCATATAACTTATTGCATTCCATGGCCAGTGACAGCGAACCTTCGGTAATGGCTTTTTGGGTCAGTAGCATTCGTTGTACATCGGGATGATTAATAATAAGGGTGGGCGCTTTCAACTGATTTTTTTCACTTGCCAGTCTTCCCTGGGGGCGTTCCTTGGCATACTCAAGGGAAGCCTGATAAGCAGCCATAGCAACTGAAGCAGCGGTTTGACCAACCCCGATGCGCGCTTCATTCATCATTTGAAACATGTAGGAAAGTCCCTTGTGGGCTTCACCTACCAGCCATCCTTTGCAATGACCCTCATCGCCAAAAACAAGGTGCGTTGTGGAGTAGCCGCGCTGACCCATTTTCTGGAAGTCGCCCACGCAGAATACATCATTGTAGGGAAGGGTACCGTCTGCTTCCGGCCAGAATTTCGGAATGATGAAAAGTGAAATGCCTTTGACCCCGGGCGGCGCCCCTTCGATGCGCGCCAGGGTGAGGTGGACGAAATTTTCGCAAGCTTGGTGTTGTCCACCGGAGATAAATATTTTTTGACCTTTGATATGATAAATCCCATCACCCATGGGGCTGGCGGTGGTGACAATATCCGTCAGGGAACTTCCAGCCTGTGGTTCCGTGAGGGCCATGGTAGCTTGCCAGAGTCCGTCGAAGATGTGCGGAACAAAAGTTTTGATCTGTTTATCATTTCCAAAACTTGTGATCAAAGCGGCAGCGCCTGCCGAAAGACTGAAGTAGCCCTGGCATCCGTTATTGGCAGCCTGAAAAATATGTTGTCCTGCATTGTAGACCATCATGGGAAGCTGCAGGCCGCCATGTTCAAATTTAGCGGCACCACCAATCCAGCCTTGTTCTGCAGCCTGACGGATAATGGTTTTTAAATGTGGATGGGTGATCACTTGTCCCTTGCCATCATACTTTGCGGGTTGCTCATCCATCTCCTTAAAATAAGGTGCCATATCGCGGTCCGCCAACAGCTTGGCCGATTCAACAATCATCCAGGCCTGCTCCCAGTTAAGGTGAGCATATCTTTCATGAACAAAAAGATCCTGTAGATTGTGGACTTCTTGGAGAAGGAACCTTACATGTTCCATATTGGTGTAGCGTGTCATTGGTTTTGATTATTGAATAAAACTATTTAAAAAAATCTGAATCCATTTGAAAATATGAATTAGCCACAGATTACACAGATTTTCACGGATTCTATCCTAATCAGTCAACGGTACAATGATTGAGATGGATTCTGTTACCGCCTTCCAGGGATAAAGATGTGTGTGAAATTATTGCGAACTTGAAGAAATTTCGTTCAACTTTCTATTAAACATTAGTGTCCATGCCAGATTCTTTGCGTTTATCCAGTTTAGATAAAGTCTCGGTTTTTCCTGAAGTAGAAAACTATTTGACGCATTTAAATCTGAAAGTTGTAGCAAAGGATTTTGAACGGCCCTGGGGTGGATTTTTTGTTATCGATGAACAACAGGCACAAGCGTTTGTAACATTATTTTTTCCCACATTAAAGCTGGAAGATTTGCGGATATCCGGAAAGTTAAGTCCTAAAATTTTGGTGGTTCAACCGGGCAGAAGATTGTCATGGCAGTATCATCATCGGCGGGCTGAAATATGGCGCGTAGTTTCAGGGAGGGTTGGTGTTACGCTCAGTGACACAGATGAAGAAGTGGAAAAGGTTGAATTGAATCCGGGGGATTCCATCAGTCTGCGGCAAGGCCAGCGCCACCGACTGCGAGGTCTTGATGGCTGGGGGGTTGTGGCAGAAATCTGGCAACATACTGAGGCCGCACACCCTTCTGATGAAAATGATATTGTCCGGTTACAAGATGACTTTGGCAGGTAGCCTTTATTCAGGTAATATCTTCCCACCAGGCCTTTGAGGAGGTAGTTTCTTTTAAATTGATTTGTTCGCCAATCATCGGATGAAGAATGGACAAGTTTTGGCGAACTGCTTCTCGGGTAACCCGTATGATTGGTTCATCCCAGGCATGTGGGGATAGAGAAAATTTTGACCAATGCACCGGGAAAAGTCTTTTTGCCTTTAAATCCCTGGCAGCTTGAACAACTTCTTCCGGCATCATGTGGATGTATTTCCAATATTCATTGTACTGTCCGCACTCCAGAATGACCAGGTCAAAGGGGCCATGAGTATTTCCTATTCTTTCAAAATGACTATCGTAACCTGAATCTCCTCCAAGGTAGATTTTCATGGTGGGCGTGGTCAATACAAAGGATAGCCACAGGGCGTTGTTTCTTTTAAATCCCCTGCCGGAGAAATGCCTTGCTGGCGTTGTATGAACCATGAAGCCTTCGTCCAAAGGCACCACTTCGTTCCAGTTTTTTTCAATGATGATGGCGGGATTATAGCCCCAATGTTCTAAATGGGCACCCACGCCGATGCCGGTGATTACTTTGTTTATTTTAGGCTTGATTTTAAGAATCGTTTCATAATCAAGGTGGTCCCAATGATCATGAGAGATAAAAAGATAATCGATCTCAGGAATTTCTTCGGGTGTGTATACATCACTACCTCGAAAACTCCGTGTAGTAAATTTTATTGGGGAGGCGCTCCCACTGAGTACGGGGTCAACGAGGATTTTTTTCCCATCAACCTGTAGAAAGTAGGAGGAATGACCAAACCAAATCAATACATTTTCATTCGGATTCAGTGCCAACAGATTGGTCTTTCTGGAAGGTAGCGCTGCCGCAGGTTCATTTCTTTTGCTTTTATTGAAGAAAAAATCTTTCATGACGGCATAATAACTCACACCTTCCTTCAGGTCGGGGGTGAAACTTTCATTTTGAAATTTACCATCCTGGTAGTTGGGATATTTTTGAATTTGGTCAAGGCGGTTCCCCGATGGGATTTTGCCAAACTTAGACTGCTGCATGAAAAGATATACCGTAAGGACCAAGCCAATGATTACCAGAATGAAAATTAACATCTCTTAATAAATTATATTAACCGAAAGCTCTTTATAGGATTCCTTGAATGGAAGACGTTAGAAGATAAATTTTATTGCTTCCGATCCGGAAAGATTTTATCGTGCTGCACCGCCATCGATCGTAAGGCAAATGCCATTCACAAAGGAAGCTTCATCCGAGGCGAGATACAGGTAGCCGTTCGCGATGTCCTCCGGCTTTCCCCAGCGTCCGGCTGGGATGTGCGTAATCATTTGTTTCCGAATATCCTCGGGAATGGCATCCGTCATGGCGGTCTCAATGAATCCTGGAGCGATGCAATTGGCCGTTATGCCAAAGCGGCCAAGTTCCAGGGCCCATACTTTTACCATTCCGATAATCGCAGATTTGGTAGCCACATAATTGGTTTGACCATAATTACCCCGTATGGCCACATTCGAAGAGGCAGATACGATGCGTCCGTAATTCTGTTCTTTCATGATAGGAGCAACGGCCTGGGTGCAATTAAAAACGCCCGTAAGGTTTACCGAAATCACATCATTCCATTCTTCAGAGGACATCTTGAGTAAAGTGCGGTCTTTCGTGATACCTGCATTGTTGATAAGGATATCAATACGCCCAAATTGTTTCATGACAGCTTCCGTTGCCTTCAATACCTGGTCTTTATCGGTTACAGAGACTTTGGTGAACACGACCTGATGACCAGCTTGTGTCAACAGCTGTGCTACCGATCTGCCTTTTTCAGAAAGATCCCACAACGCCACTTTTGCACCTTCGCGAACAAAGGTATTTACAGTGGCCAGTCCGATACCGCTGGCTCCTCCGGTGATGATGGCGACTTTGTCTTTTAATCTCATGAGGTTAATGTTTATTAATGGGTTTTGAATTGGGGTGTTGGGTATTGGCTCTTGGCTCTTGACCTTTGGCCGTCAGCGCCGTTAGGCTTTGGCTTTATCTCTTACCGATTGATTTACTATTTAGAATACTGCTTACCGAATTACTGAATACTTACCATTTACCACTTGCCCTAAAACAACACTGTAATCAATTCCCCAATATAGGCTGGTTTCTCTTCTCCCTGGACTTCCATCTTGCACTCAAGAAACACTTTGACACCTCCCTGGGGCATGTCTTCTACATTCATAATGCGTCCGCTCATACGTAGTTGGCTTCCTGATTTCACGGCAACGGGAAATCTTGCTTTGTTAAGACCGTAATTGATGGAAGTAGTGACACCTTCAATGTTTAGAAGTTCGAAGAAAAATTTTGACGCCAGTGACAAAGTCAAATAGCCGTGGGCAATGGTTTTGCCATCGGGCATGAGGGCCTTTGCCCTTTCAACGTCCACGTGGATCCATTGGTAATCATGTGTGGCTTTTGCGAAATCATTGATCATTTCCTGCGTCACCGTAAACCAATCACTCACCGGCAAGGATTGACCTATGTACTTTTTGATATCCTTAAGTTTTATCACTAAGGGTTTTGGGATCATATCTGCAGGGACATCACTCAATTCCGGAATAGATTCTGGTGTGACTATGGGAGATGGCTCTGTCCAGTGGCCGACTTTTACGATGGCTTTCCCTTTCACTTTCCTGTCTATCAGATCTTGTAAGGCCTGAGGTGCCTCTGGTAATGCATAGACTTTATGAATATGCTGTTTTATTTTTCCGGCTTTCATCCATCCAAGCAGTTGACCAAAATTTTGCAGACTTTGCTGGGGTTCCCGTTCGGCAAAACTTCCCCAAAAGACGCCCACGACGGAACAGCCTTTCAAAAGGGGAATGTTAGCATGAAACTGGGGTATTTCGCCTGTTGCAAAACCGACTACTAAGTACCGACCCCGCCAAGCTATGGAACGCAATGCGGGCTCTGCCAGGGGTCCGCCCACTGGATCGTAGACAACATCTACGCCTCTATCATTGGTTATTTCCTTGATTCGGCCACGTAAGTCTTCTTTGGAATAATCGATAGTAAAATCCGCACCTTTTTCTTTGCACACATTCAACTTCTCAATGGATGAGGCAGCGGCGATCACCCTTGCACCCATTAGCTTGCCTAACTCCACTGCGGCAAGTCCAACGCCGCCGGCCGCTCCCAGTACCAGAAGGGTTTCACCTGATTGCAAGTTTGCCCTATCTTTTAATGCATGATAGGAAGTTCCGTAAGTGTATAAAGTGCAGGCCCCGGTTATGAAATCCATACCGGAAGGCATGAGAAAGACACGGTTAACGTTCACCACAGCCTGTTCGGCAAAACCTCCCCACCCGGAGAGGGCGATCACGCGGTCACCGACCTTAAGATGTTTAACCTTATCGCCTAGGGCTGCCACTTCGCCTGAGATTTCGCCACCGGGAGAAAATGGAAGCGTCGGCTTGAACTGATATTTATTTTGAATGATGAGTACATCAGGAAAGTTGACACCACAAGCGCGGACGTTGATGAGAACATCCATGGCTTCGAGACCCGGCGATGGGATTTCGTTCAGCGTAAGCGTGTCTGGAAGACCAAAATTTTTACATAGAATGGCTTGCATGCGTCAAGTTTAATTTGTGGGTCTTCTTTTTAATTCATTCAACTCATCTTTAACGTGCCTGAGTCTTCTGCCAAAATGCGGAGGATGAAGGGGTTTATTTTGATTGAAATTACATTAAAGCCACTAAGCCACAAAGAGATTCAGAGGAACCTTGGTGCCTTCGCGGCAAACATTAGGAGTATTACAAGTACATTTTCTCAATCTCCCCTCTATACATCTCTAGCAACTTGTTCCGTCTGGGCTTAAAGGAAGTAGTCAGGTCTTTACTCTCCACGGTCCATTCTTCATCACTCAGGATAAAATTCCGTATTCTTTCAAAATTCTGAAGGGTTGCATTGAGCCTTTCAGTTTCCTCCTGGAATTTTTTTAACACTTTAATGTTGTGGACCATGAAGGGAGGGGAAGTCCAATGGATGCCTTGTCCTTCACACCAGGTCTTTAAAAAACTAAAATTGGGTACAAGGATCGCGGTGACATAGGGTTTGTTAAATCCCAAAATCAAGCATTGAACAATAAAAGGTGAGGAGCAGAAGTGATTTTCCAGGGGCTGTGGAGCGATGTATTTTCCTGCTGAGGTTTTGAAAATATCCTTCTTTCGATCGGTAATGGACAGAAATCTTTTCTCCACCATTTTGCCAACGTCGCCGGTCTTCAGCCAACCGTCATCCGTAAAAACCTCGCGGGTCAATTCAGGTCGCTTAAAGTAGCCCTTCATGATGTTGGGGCCTTTCACAAGAATTTCGCCTTCTCCATTTTCATCGGGATTGTCCAATTTAATTTCCACGCCGGGGACGGGCGTCCCTACCGTGCCAAAGCGGTTAAGGCCAGGCTGATACCTGTTAACGGAAATAAAAGGAGAAGCCTCTGTCATTCCATAACCTGACAACACTTGTATGCCGGCAGCAGAAAAAAGCCGGCCAATTTCAGGGCGCAGTGCCGCTGCACCTACCGCCATATATCGAAGGTGTCCACCCAGACCTTTGCGCCAGCGGTTTAGTACCCATAACCTTGCGAAGAATAATTGCACTACGAAAAGCAGAGCT
>JAYWDP010000145.1:0-2300 GCA_043779775.1 Cyclobacteriaceae bacterium | reverse complement strand
CGACCAGAAACCAGTTACTAGCAACTGGTTTCTGGTCGCCGGTAATTTCCGGTTAGTGTGAAGTCCTCGATAACGATCTACTTCAACCCATACTTATCAATCAAATACACCAATGCCGTCATCGAGGCAGAGCCAAGTTCCAATTCCCTCTTGCTGACTTTGTCAAAAGTATCCACCGGTGTATGATGATAATCGAAGTAGCGCTGGGAGTCGGGAAAGAGACCTATGAGGGCGACGCCCTGAGACGCGAGAGGGCCGATGTCAGCTCCACCCCCCTCCTGACCAAAATTAGAGAGTCCATAAGGTTCAAGTAACGGTTTCCAGCTTTGTATTTTTTTTCGCTCTACATCAGTTGCACTGATCGTGAATCCACGTGGGGTAAATCCGCCCCGGTCAGACTCTATGGCCGCGATGTGCTTCTCCTTATTTTTCAACGCAAGCTCAGCATATTTTAGTCCGCCACGAAGGCCGTTCTCTTCATTCATAAACATGACCGCCCGGAGGGTGTGCTTCGGTTTGTAACCAATGGAATTAAAAATTCTCAACACCTCAATGGACTGCACACAACCAGTGCCATCATCGTGAGCGCCCTGAGCCAGGTCCCAGGAATCAAGATGGCCACCGACCAAAATGACCTCATCACGGTATTCGCTTCCATTGATTTGTCCCACCACATTGAAAGAGGGCGCATCTTCCAGGATTTCGCAATGCGACTCCATATAAAACTGGAGACCTTTGTCATCTTTGAGAAGTTTGCTAAGTAATTCTGCATGACGGGTGCTAATGGCAATCGCCGGGATCTTTGTACCATTGGTCGCATAGTTCATCCCGCCGGTATGGGGATAGTCTTCAAGATTCAATCCCATCGACCTAACGATCACAGCAACCGATCCATACTTTGCTGCCTCTGAAGCACCACTCCCCCGTTGATTCACGGCGCCTCCGTAGGCTGCGAAAGTATTGATCTGATTGGAGTCCATAGGACGATTAAAAAATACAATTTTGCTTTGTACATTTTTCGCTCCCAACTGCGCCAGTTCTTCAAAACTTTTTACTTCCACAATATTAGCTGCAATACCATCCGGGCCTGTGCCTACCGACCCTCCCAGGGCGCACACATTCACTTCAAGGGTCCCCATCTTTTTAGAATTGAGAATGCGCCCGATTTCCTTCTGGCCCCGCACCCAATGTGGCACCATCACCGGTTGCAACCATACTGAATCAAAGCCAAAGTCTTCCATCACATGACGACTCCACTCAACCGCTGCGGCCGCACCGGGCGAACCGCTCAGCCGCGGACCGATCTTGTTGCAGAGGTTGTCCAGCATAGAATAGGATTTTCCTTCAGACAAGGCCTTGTTGTAAATCTGCCGGATGGTGGATTCATCGGAGGATTGTGCCAGACAGAAGGAGCTTATTGAAATCAGCAAAAGTGTATTCAGTATTTTCATAGGAGTTAAATCTAACCTTGTGAAGATATTGGAACTAAACTATTTTTTTATCGCAAAGTAACTCAATTAGTGCATTGTGTTTTAAGAAGTCAGAGGAATATTCTACGTGGTCACCCTTCGACTCCGCTCAGGGTGACATTCTCCGAAAAGATATTCTCTTGAAATTGTATTTGTATTCCTTTGCGACTTTGCGTGAACCTGTATTTTGTATTCCCTTTCAGGCACTTTAGCAAGAACTTGTACTTGAACTTTCCTACGACTGAAATTGTAATATGCTATTGAAGGGTTAACTTCGTATCCAATAATTTTTATGGCATTCCTGTTTGATTCATTTGAAGGGTGGAAACGCTACAGCGAAGAAAAAAAACAATCTTTGATTACTGTCGTGCTGGAATATGAGATTGAACAAAAGGGTCAAACCGAAGCGATAATCTGGGAGCGGTTGAACACCGCGTGGATCGTAATGCAAGATGCCGTGCGCACCGGACTGGAAGAAGACATGACCTCCCGCTCAGGGATGATTAACAATGGCGCGAAAAAAGTATACCGCTATCCAAAACCTGTTCTGTCCAAGGAATTTCAGAATCTGATTTCCCGCGCCCTTGCGGCCAAAGAGGTAAATTCATGTATGGGAAGGATCGTCGCAGCCCCTACCGCCGGAGCCAGCGGCATCATGCCCGGTGTATTGTTTACCCTTCAGGAGATTCACCATATTCCTGACAAAAAAATTCTGGAAGCCTTGCTGCTGGCGGCAGGCATTGCCCTTATCATAGAACAGCGGGCATCTATTTCAGGTGCAGTCGGCGGGTGCCAGGCGGAAACCGGAACCGCTGCTGCGATGGGTTCAGG
>JAYWDP010000144.1:0-2302 GCA_043779775.1 Cyclobacteriaceae bacterium | reverse complement strand
ACAAATGATCTGCTCGGATTAATGCTTCCATGCAAATTCAAGTTTAAGGTTTAAAGCTCACGGTCTAAGGTTGGAGCTGAGTAAGGTTCTCGGGGGTTCATGCATTTTGGTCCTTTGAAAGCACTATGATTAAATAATTCATTAATCCGGAAAGCAGCTTGACCGATCCAATTCCCCAACATTAAACTAAAGTGATCTGGTCAAAAGTAGCGAAATGAAAACTGTTTATCAACTTATTTTCGGGTCTATGTACTGGAATTAAGAATCCATAAATTTAGAGTAGCCCCAATTTGACCTTGCATGGAGCAACTCCTGGCTGGTGAATACTGGCCTTCTAATTGGGATGCCGTATGGATTTTTGTTAAATACAGGATTGAAGGCGGTACCGGGTACTGCCGGCAATTGATGGGGAGCCGTTAAGCTTCGTTGGAATTGCTTCCATTCGAAAATACCGGAATGTACATTTTGCGACTCCAGGGTCCTGATAAATCAGAGAACATCCGCATCGCTCTGCAATAGGGTTTCAGTTCCAAGTGAGTATAGCACTTCCTTCTGTCAAGAGAATTTAGTTCCTTTCAAGCCACTTTGAAGCTAATACCGGCATAATGAATTATCTTCCTTGACGTAGTAAGTCTTGTAATTTTTTGCTTTCGGGTCTTTGCAGCCTTTCAAATTCATCAGTTCCACTTTTCTGAATTCAACAGGATGACTCTCACTTTGTAGGGCAATAAATCCTTCCGTCAGCGATTGGCCGTCAACCTTAAAGGCTGGGTCGAAATTATGAACAACCCCTCCGCCTATTTCCGGTTTCGAATATTCCAAAACCGTGTCGCCTTCCACGATGTGGCGGATGAGTGAATCACCAAGAACAAGAAGTTCAACTCGTACCCATTGGTCGCCATGAAATGTCTTGGAGGTAGAGGATATACAATGAGGGGTGAAAAGTGTATCACCAAGGTGGACCTGCGATCCCGGAGTGCATAGATTGGCAGTTGGCCTTTCTCCCTTTCCCAACCCTCCGAGTAGCTGTGCTTCGATGCTAATAGGGAAATCCTGGTCTTGCTTCATGCTGGCAGCAGGCTGCGCGTGCAGCATAACACCACTGTTTCTCTGCGCCCAATCTTCTCCTCCTTTTGCCTGGTCACCCATGAACCGGTACTCAACACGAAGGAGGTAATGAGAGAACTTCTTCTTATAAAAAATATGCCCGTATTGGGCACGGAAAGAATCATAGTGGTCATAAGAGACTTTAAGAATGCGGTCTTCAACCCGGAAGGTATTGCCAAAGTTGTCATTCAGTTCATGACCACTGATTTTGATATCCCAGTCAGAAAGGTCTTTTCCATTGAAGAGCTGTATCCATTCTTTCTCATTTGGATTATTTTGATCGCCACAACCAGCAACAAGGGCAAACAAAAAAAGAAAGATTGTTAAATTCTTCATTTTCATAAATCCTCTTCGGGAAATACCGCTGCCAAATTAATAGTTAGTCCCTGCAAAGCAACAGGCGAAATACAGTCGGTGCGGATATAAGGTTTCAAAATACCTTGGTACTTCCCGTTTTGCTCAAGCGTGTAAACCAATACAGTTTGTTCTTGTGGGTGGACTACCCAATATTCTTTCACGCCTGCCTCTTCATACACTTCAAATTTCTCTCGTAGATCTTTGGCAGAGGTGTGGCGCGAAAGTATTTCAATGATCCAATCGGGCGCTCCCAGGCAGCCGCGTTCATCGATTTTGGAAGGGTCGCACACCACGCACAGATCAGGCTGCACTACCGTTATGATCTCTATGTCGGCCTTATTTTTGGGTGAAATGGGCAAACGCACATCAAATGGAGCAGAGAAAACCTGGCAGGGCTTACCCTGAAGGTAATTCCAGAGTTGACCAAAAATATTCCCAGAAATACGCTGGTGCAAACTGCCCGGGGCAGGAGACATTTTAAAAATCTTCCCTCGTATCAATTCCGTCATCTCATCCCACTGCCAGGTGAGGTAATCAGCATACGTATAAGTGCCTGAGAGATCGGGTTCTTCGATTTTCATCAACCAAATGTAGATTACAATTGTGTAATTCAAACGGCATCGCCAGCTACTGAATCGTCCTCCGAATTTAGGACAGCGCTATCGTAAAGTTAAATTTATATTTTGGTTTTATCATTTATGGTGGTGAATATTTGACGTTGCCTTCGGTCGTGTAGAATACGAAATACTCCTTTAGCAGTTGATCTTAACTATCGCGGTAGTATTGTTGGTTTAAACTGATATGGTCAAAAATCGTGAAACTGAAACTGTTTTTTATC
>JAYWDP010000143.1:0-2304 GCA_043779775.1 Cyclobacteriaceae bacterium | reverse complement strand
CGTCGAGTAAAAGATGAGCATCAACGTCATAGGTTTTGAAGTTGCCCATTTTTTTCCCTTCGGCCATCGAGTAAACGACTTCAAGCTGGCCATTGGGATAGAATGTCTTAAAATAGCCGTACATCATGCCTTCCCTGAAGTTGGCTTCGGTTTCGATGTTTTCGTTTTCGTAAAATGTGCGTGTGATACCGTTGGGCTTCTGGTTCTTGTACATGATCTCCTTCCGAAGCTTTCCTGAAGGATAGTATTCGCGGACTAGACCTTCCGGCTTGCCCTTTACAAAATAGGTTTCATTTTTTAGAATACCGGTTTCAAAAAAGGATTTGACACTGTCGACCAGCAGGTTGTTCACATAATACGCACGCTGAACGGGTTTGCCTTTTTCATCAAACACGTCTACCGGTCCGTGACGCAGGCCATTGACATAGTTGATTTTCCTGCGCAACGTTCCATTTTCTTCATACTCCAGAAACGTTTCTGATCGCTTGCCATCGATAAATGACCCTTCCATCTCAATTTGTCCATTGAGGAAGTATCGCTTATATTTTCCCTGAAGTGTTTCATTGTCTTCTGAAGAAACGGAATATTCTTCTTTCGGATGTCGCCGCAGGGGGTCGTAAAATGTTTTGATTTGGTTTTGCGCTGAAACAGAGAGAGAAAGCGTAATCAATATTCCGGTCCAAACAGGTTGCATCAGCATCATCCTTCTCATTTGAAACTCAACGTTGAATTATCTATGATGTTGTATTCAATACCGGAAGCCCCGCGGATCTAAAGATTCTCAATTACGATAGCGGAGGCCCCTCCGCCTCCATTGCAGATTGCCGCAACGCCGATGGTCGCGTTATTTTGCTTCAATACATTGGCAAGGGTTATGGTGATCCTTGCACCGGATGCTCCCAGGGGATGACCTAAAGCAACGGCACCGCCATTGACGTTTACTTTCTCCTGGTCGAGTCCAAGCTTGCTATTGTTGGCCAGGGCCACCGCTGAAAAGGCCTCATTGATTTCGTAATATTCAACATCTTTCTTGTCAACGCCGGCCGCTTTTATGGCTTTGGGTATTGCTAACGAAGGAGTTGTGGTAAACCACATCGGGTCTTGTGCAGCATCTGCAAAGCCAAGGATCCTGGCAACCGGCTTGAGCCCCAGTTCTTTCGCTTTTTCCTTACTCATCAAGAGGACTGCTGCCGCTCCATCATTGATGGTGGACGCGTTGGCCGCCGTAACGGTCCCATCTTTAGTAAATACAGGTTTTAATCCTGGGATCTTGTCAAAGTTCACGTTCTTATACTCTTCGTCTTCCGCGAACAAATTTACATCGCCCTTGCGGCCAATGATTTTCACCGGAATAATCTCGTCTTTGAATTTTCCTGCCGCCCAGGCTGCTGTCGATCGCTTATAAGACTGTATCGCGTACTGGTCTTGTTCTTGACGGGTGATGTTCATTTCCTTCGCCGTATTGTCGGCGCATACCCCCATAGCACAATGATTGTAAACATCCGTCAAGCCGTCGAAGGTGAGCCCATCAATGAGATCGCCATTGCCATATTTATAACCATACCGCGCCTTCATCAGATAGTAAGGAATATTTGACATGCTTTCCATTCCACCGGCAACGACGACCTCATTCTGCCCCAGCATGATCGATTGGGCTCCACACATGATGGCCTTCATTCCCGAAGCGCAGACTTTGTTCACCAACGTGCAAGGAATGTTGTAACCCAGACCGGCCCCAACCGCAACCTGGGTCGCGGGCGCCTGTGCCAGTCCGGCAGAAATAACGTTTCCAAAAAAAAGCTCCTGAACAAATTTTACTTCAAGGCCGATTTTATCCATCGCACCCCGAACAGTTATGGAACCCAATTGGGTCGCGGGGATGCTTGCCAAACTTCCGCCAAAGCTTCCAATGGGAGTCCTTACGGCGGATACGATATATACTTCTTTCATAGCTCAAATTTAAAATTCCAAATTCAAGAATAAATTCTCTGTGTGTATTTCTCCGTGTCCTCAGTGGTAAAATGTATTTGCTTCCATTGTTGTGTGTGAATTTTTAACCACAGAGATCACGGAGAAATACACACAGCGAACACAGAGAAAGAAACACAAATCAAATTAGAATCTTATGAATTGAATTACCAATCCGGTTTACCCTTCTCCTTTGGTTTAGTTGCCTTGCGTTTAGTTTGTTGAAGATATTGCATTTCCTGGTTTTTCATCGCTTCCAGGATCATCTTGGCTTTTTCTTCGCTCATCTGCATATCTTTTAATTTTTCGGAAACGGAAGGAGGAGTGTCCTTTTTC
>JAYWDP010000142.1:0-6837 GCA_043779775.1 Cyclobacteriaceae bacterium | reverse complement strand
AGTGACCTATGTAGTAATAGGAATTGGTATATCGCAACTCACCCGTTTTGGTATCGCCATGCACCGGTGCGAAGCAAAAATTTCCAGCGTGATTGGGTCCACCCATTTCATCGAGTAGGATATTCCAATCCGTCCAGCCAACCGTGCCATTATTAAAATCATTGATCATGGAACGGCCGTATTCCTCTCCAAGTCCCCAGAATGCATAACGCCCCGGATTAAAAGATTCGGCACATCCCTCCGTAAACATCAAATTCTTGTCAGGATACATTTCGTGCACGCGCCCCACATTCTCATACATGCAGTCACCTCCACTCCAGTCCTCATACCAATGGAAGCCCATACCCCATGCATATTTGGCTGCTTCCGGGTCATCGAAAATAACAGCCGCCCTTTGCACCATCAGGTCGCGGTTGTGGTCCCATACAACAATCTTTTTGTCGCCCAGGCCTTCTTTGGAAATCGTAGGGCCGAGGTAATTTTTCAAGAAATCTCTTTCTTCCTCCGCCGTGAAGATGCATGACTCCCACTTTTGCGTGGCCATCGGCTCATTCTGTATGGTGATGCCCCAAATCGGCAATCCTTCTTTTTCATAGGCCTTGATAAATTTTGTAAAGTAGTTTGCCCAGCTCTGATAGTACTGTGGTTTCAATTTACCTCCGTGGAGCATGTCGTTATTGTCCTTCATCCACGCCGGCGGACTCCAGGGGCTCGCATACAAAGTCAATTTCCCTCCGGCGGCAGCGATTGCCTTTTTAATAAAGGGAATACGGAACTGTCTGTCATGGGCGATGTCGAATGACGTTAGCATAGCGTTGGTATCGGAAACATAGGTATAGGTGCCACTGCTGAAGTCGGAGCTGTGAATGGTGGTGCGCGCAAGTGTATAACCAATCCCTTTGTCGGCATCAAAGTAGGCCTCCAGCAACTTTTGCTGTGTTTCATTAGGCAGCTTGTAAAACGTTTCTGCAGACGCATCCGTCAAGGCCCCGCCTATCCCCAAAAATGTTTGAAATTTTTTTGTGGGGTCCACAAATACACAAAAATTGGTCTCCAGCGGTTGGGCAAGATCTTTGAACGAAAGTGTATCGGTCAGTGTAAGGCGGTAATCAGTACTGTCGGCCGTCGAATAAACCCTAACACTTTTGTTCTCAACCGAGAAGGCAGTTGGGGGTACCGCTTTATTTTTACCCGGATTGCAAGCCACCATCAGCATAGTGACAGCGATCAGAAGTTTCTTCATAGTTATGGTGTGATTAGTTTTCGTTTAGCAAATAATGCCAATATGCATCAGAACAAAGATGCAATTTTTTAAAGACTTATTCCGCCATAATGGACCTTTCAAGCTTGGCGCCTGCTAACCAGCCTTCAAAACCTCAATTCTCGAATTTATAAGTTATCTTCGAAACACAAAAAATATTCTATACATTTTGAAAATATCAATTCATAAAATCTAAAAAATGATTAAGCTGATCATTCGGGGAATACGGAAGTTATACTTTCACACTATAAAAAATTTCAGGGATGTAATCACCGTGCAGACTGACTTCGGTCCCTTCAGGATTTACACTAGAGACAAGATAGTAGGATATACGCTTTTCAAGGACAGGAAATGGGGAATGGACTTTCCGCGAGAAGTTTTTTCTTTTCTCACCTTGCACAAACTAATTGAAGGCAAGGTTACGTTGATCGACATGGGTGCGCACATTGGCATAACCTCAATCCCATTCATCAAATCAGGCTGGATTGAAAACTCAATTGCCATTGAAGCCGATAGGGACAACTTCAAGCTTCTGTGCGAAAATATTATTTTGAATAACTGTTCTGATAGAATATTCCCCCTTAACTACGCCGTTACAGAATTTGCATCAGAGCTCGTCTTGGAAAAAAGCCAGACCAATGCTGGCGATAACCGGATTAGAAAAACAGACAGCAAAGGCACTTATCAAGAGCATCTCAGGGCTGTGACAACGGTGCAGGGAGACTCGCTCCCCAACCTAATTAAGAAATCGCCCCTCGACATAACAGGCAAGCAATTGTTGATTTGGATTGACATACAGGGCCATGAGGGGTATTGCTTCAAAGGAGCAAGAGACTGGCTTCACTTATCAAAGGTGATTGCCATCGCCGAGATATGGCCGTATGGAATACGACGCTCCGGAATGTCTTTGGAAGAGTTTTCGGATATCGTTGCAAGCATCTGGAGTAAATATTATATCAGGCGGCAGGATAATTTCGTGCAGCATTCAATATCCGATTTGCCTCAGCTTTTGGAGGAACTTCAAGGTGATAGTTATGAAGATATTATTCTTATTCCTTAGTCATACACTACAAATCCATTTCACCATGATAAAACACATCGTATTGATTTTAATGATTCTTGCTTTCGGCTTGAATGTAAAAGCCCAGGATGCTTCAAAGGGAAACTTTGGATTTGGGATTGGCCTGGACTACGGCGGATTTGGAACCCGGTTTACCTATCTCCCGACGCCTACCATAGGTTTATTTGGAGCGTTCGGATACAATTTAGCATCCCTGGGCTACAACTTTGGGGCGCAATTTAAATTGCCTTCCAAGACCCGGGCCACTGGCTACTTTACAGGCATGTATGGATACAACGGAGTGTTGGTTGTATCGGGTAGCATCAATTCCAAGACCACTTACTACGGACCCACCATCGGAGGCGGCATAGAATTGAACAGCAGAAAAAATGAGAAAAATTTTTGGAGCTTTGAGCTACTCATTCCCTTCCGGGACGCTCAATTTCAAAAAGATATTGACGCATTAAAGTCCATTGGAGCATCGGTATCTTCACCTTTACCTATTGCCATTAGCGTGGGGTATCACATTAAGTTTTAAAGTACACTTCTTCACAATTCAGGAAATCCGACTTCACCCCGATGGGTCGGGGTGAAGTCGTTTGAGGCGTGGATCGAATGCCCGAATTCGTCCTGACATCCTCGTGCTTCAAACGAGAACTGGTTTTATAAATATAAGAAACTCCTGTAATTCATTATTTTATTACCGTAATCTGATTACTAATTTTACCCTTCCATGACCCTCACCCCCGAACAAAAAGACCATGCTGTAGAGCTCATTGAAATGGGCGACAAACTGGAAGCGGTGCGGTACCTTCAACAAACTTTATACATTACGGTGGAGCAGGCTTTAATTCTCGCTGAAAAACTGGAAGAAGAGGTAGAAACCTCCCCCCTGCCTGATGAACTTCAATCTTTTGAGGAAATCGGGGACCAGCAGCCTGGCATTAATGTGGGCCGACTCGTAGGCATCATATTCATGAGTATCGGGGGCATCATACTGGCGGTGGTGGCTTACTTGGCTGTATCCAACTACAAGTTTGCACAACGGGCGCTGCCGGTGAAGGGCAAAGTAGTTGATTACAACCATTACGAGAGTCCAAATAGTAAAGGCGGAGGCTCAACTCTGATGTACACACCAATTTTTGAATATTCCTTTAATGGCAAACCCTACCAGTACAAAAGCAGCACGAGCACGTCGAGTCAGGAATACGAAATTGGTGAAACCGTAGAAATTCTCGTAGATCCCCTGGAACCTCAAATCCCGTTGATCAATACTTTTTGGGAAAAATGGTTTCTATCAGTCTTGCTGGGATTTATGGGCGTCCTGTTTGCGGGAATGGGATACCTGGCTTTTCGTGTTTTCGGAAGATCAAAAAGATTATTAAATACATAAACTTATTCAATATGCGTCTTCTTATTTTAGGTGGTGGCGGTTTTTTAGGTAAAAGGTTAGCGAGGGAATTACTTGAGAAGGGAGGCCTCGAACAAGGTGAACTTACTCACCTAAGCCTGATTGATTTTGCATTCCCTGACGACATGCCGAACGATTCAAGGCTGGAATGCATACAAGCCGACTTCAGCGATGAAACAGCCATCAGAAATATTCTTCAACATCAACCCGATGTGATATTTCACCTGGCAGCTATTGTAAGCGGAGAAGCAGAAAAAAATTTTGATTTAGGAATGAAAGTAAATTTTCATGCCTCTTTACAACTATTAGAAATATGCCGGGAACTGGCTATTAATCCCCGGATTGTATTTTCCAGCTCTTGTGCAGTTTTTGGTGGTGATGTTTCCAAAATAATTGTTGATGAAACGAGTCCAAAACCACACAGTTCTTATGGTACACAGAAAGCTATGGTAGAACTCCTTATGAATGATTATAGCCGAAGAGGATTTGTAGATGCCCGCAGCCTCCGGTTACCTACCATTGCCGTACGACCTGGAAAACCAAATGCCGCTACATCATCCTTTGTAAGTGCAATCATCCGAGAACCGTTACATGGAAAAAGTGCTACCTACCCGGTACTTTCAGAAACAAAGGTGTGGATTCAATCTCCAAAGCGTGTCATACAAAACTTTATTCATGCTGCCAATCTGGATGAAAAAATACTAGGGGATGACAGAATTATCAATCTTCCCGGATTAACTGTTTCGATTCAAGAAATGATCAATAGTCTTGAGCAAATTACTAATCCTGAGGTAACCAAATTAATATCGTATGAACCGGATGCCTTTCTACAGAGCATTGTTCTGACATGGCCTCCGCATTTTGATACGCGAAGGGCCAATCAATTGGGATTTGTAAGTGATACTTCTTCGTCAGAAATAATAAGATTGTACATGGACGAGGAAGGCGTGAAGATTTAAATTAGAAATAACGATGAGTCAAATCAAAAAAATTGCAATAGTAACTGGAGCAGGTTCTGGTATTGGAAGAGCCGTGGCAATAGCGCTCTATCATGATGGATGGTCCATCGTGCTTGCCGGCAGGCGAAAAGAGCAACTGATCGAAACGGCCAACGAATGTGATATTGAACGGACGCTGGTAGTCGTTACGGACATTAACATTCCTGAAAGTGTGAAGCACCTTTTTAGCCAAACGATAAAACAATTCGGCCGGCTGGATTTACTTTTCAACAATGCAGGAGTAGGCGCCCCGGCAAAACCGTTTGAAGAGCTTACGCTGGAAGAATGGCAAACGGTAATCAATACTAATTTGACCGGAGCCTTTTTATGTGCCCAGGAGGCAATTAAAATTATGAAACATCAGGACCCCATGGGTGGACGCATTATTAATAACGGTTCCATTTCTGCCCATGTACCTCGTCCAAATTCTGCACCCTATACGGCCAGCAAACATGCAATAACCGGATTAACCAAATCGATCTCATTGGATGGACGGGCATTTAATATCGCCTGCGGACAAATTGACATCGGCAATGCCAGCAGCGCATTGACTAAGAAAATGGAAGCAGGAATACTTCAGGCCGATGGCTTTCTGAAAGTTGAACCCACCATAAATCCCAGGGATGTAGGCCGCGCAGTAGTATATATGGCCAGTTTACCGCTTGATACGAATGTCCCATTTCTTACGGTGATGGCCAATCAAATGCCTTATATGGGGAGGGGGTAGCATCAATTGTTAATTACATAATTTCACTATTGTGTCAGCTACGTTTCTTAAATGAAACTATGTTTTACTTTATCGAAAGACCTTACTCCCACTAAAAGTAGTTCAAACATTTTAGGATCAGAAATTTCGACAAATTGAATACATTTATAGATGTCATTATGTACTGACATTTAACAGTACATAATGGCTTTTTTATTGATGCGCGAAAACGAGACCCGAAAGCAGATCATTGACAAACGCCTCCAGGAGGCTGGCTGGAACCTTTCCGACCGGTCCCAGGTGGTGACAGGGAGTAGGTTTGAATGTACCCTAGTGGCAAAAATAAAACACTTCGGATGAAGTAAGAGGCACTTCAACAAGTTGGAAGAGTAATGTGGCCAAAGCCGAATGGAAGTCACGCCTTAATTCTCGATAGCGCTTGTTGTTATGATGAATTTGGGTCCGTGAAGGCAAATCGAAGGTGGAGATTAGAACCAGATGGGGACATTATTTGGCCAGGGAGCATTGATGAAAAGGATAAATCATTGGAACCAGATACGCCTGAAGAAATAAACGTTCCGATGGATTTAGTTAAGGAGCCTTCAGTCGGTCCCCTTACAAAAGAATGGTTTGATGCCTTACCTTCTGATTACAAAAACTACTTTCTTTCTCGGTTCAAGCACTTGGATGAGTATGATCACAAGGCAATTCTTAGAGCCATCTGGGTGACCAAGGAATGGAATCTATCCGGACTACCTGTTGATAGTATATCTGCTCTCTGTGACCTCATCAATATAGTCAGCCTTAGCATTAGCTCAACAAAATGCGCCAGCCTACGACCGATCATGACATTGAAGAGACTTGCATCACTTTACCTTTCAAATACTCCTATTGATACTTTGAGGCTCCCAAATGAAAGGCAAAGCTTGAAACGTCTGAATATTTCTCGAACGAAGATCAAGGATTTGTTAATAATTAAGGTAAGCCCAAAAAGCTATGATTCAATTTCTAAATTAAGTAACCTCAATAGATACTCTGCCAAGAATTCAAACTTCTCGTCATTGTCATCTATTCATAATTCGAGAGATAGCATCGAGGTGCTGGAGTTATGTAACAGCAATCTATCCAGCATTGCTACAATGCACCACTTCCAAAATCTGAAATACCTTGATATTAGCGGCACCAGTGTTACAAGTCTGGATAAAATAGGGCATGCCGTTCGCTTGAAACCCTGGTCATCAAGGGCCTAAATATTTCAAAAGAGGAGATTAGGATGTTGGGAAATAGGGAGCCAGTTGTCTGGATTGAGGAATAGCGTCCATTGGGAAGATTCTCGCCTACGATTTCTTCTCCTACAAAAACACTCAAATGCCAGATTGAATATTATTAATTTAAAGGATG
>JAYWDP010000141.1:0-2308 GCA_043779775.1 Cyclobacteriaceae bacterium | reverse complement strand
GAATCTTTTGACGTATTTCTATTGCTATAAAATTCTGAATAACCGGATTCCAAAAGAGATTCCTCAATTTGAGTTTTTCACAGAGAGCAAACTGGTGGAGTTCATCTGTTACTACCTGAAGACCGTTGAATGCGAGGGATTCTTTTACAATGAGTTTATACGAAAGAACCCCGGCAGAACGGCAAAGGATAATAGAATGATGGCCGGATGGAACTTCATTGAATATATGAAACAGCGTGAAGCAAAAAGATAACTGTGAATACTTGATTCAAAGACAATGCCCGCTAAACAATTAGAAATAAAGATCGCTGAGGGAGATGCTCCGGATTTCATTCATTTAGTACAGGAAATAGTCAACCGGATTGCGGTGAGAGACGACGTTGCAGAGATTCGGGTAATAAGAATCAAGAACTGGTTTGACCATAAATGGCTGAATTACTCTGGGAAAAGCATAATCCATTTTGAGCACACAACTCATCCGGATAGGATTGCCCTTGAAAATACCTGGAATGAAAAAATAACAGTTCCACCATTTAATCCCAATCGAATACTTTCCGAAGGCTTATTCAGGCGCAGAGGACCTAAGAATAAAAAAAAGGGTGAAACCATTCACGATTGGCAGCGAAGTACGGCAAATCAGAATAATCCAATTAAGAGCAAGGCTGTTGATGGGCTTTTTATCTGGTATTCGTCGGATACAATCAAAAATCAACAAGGAAGCATCATGAGTTACCGGGTTGACAAAGATAATGTTGACACGTGGTACGCGAGTGCTGAAAATAAGAATGGCTGGAAAGTCACAAAGACCAAAGGAATAAATCTTGGCGAACTCACAGATTTGGGAATATAGACTCCCCATCTTCGCCCGAACTTGTGAATACATGAAATCCCAATAGACCACCTTCCCTTTCAAAAAAGGGAGGGACTGTGGAGCCGAAAGCATGGAGAGAATCGAGGAGACTTACCATAGAACGAGTCAGGCAATGCCAGCGTTTTAAAGCGCTTTCTGACCAGGAGGCATTGCGGGTCATCGAAACCCTCGAAAGACTTTCTGTGATTCTTTACGATCATTACAGGAGCAATAAACCCGGAAGCCATGAAAACCACCGACCTGCTGCAAACCTTCGGAAAAGGAAAGATTAGTACCGAAAACGCAACATTCCTCAAAAACGCCGTGATCTACACACGCGTCTCCTCCAAGGAACAAGCCGACACAAACCAAAGCCTTGAAACGCAAAAGAAGTATTGCCTTCAATATGCGCTTAAGCATGATTTGAATGTTTTGGGCTTCTTTGGCGGCACTTATGAGAGCGCCAAGACTGATGAGCGCAATGAATTCAATAGAATGATTCGATTTGTGCGAAATCAGCATGAAGGTATTTCATTGATCCTCGTTTACAGCTTAGATCGTTTCAGCCGGACCGGCGACAATGCGATCTTTATTTCATCGGAATTGAAACGCCGAGGCATCTCTATCGTGTCAGTGACGCAACCTATTGATGTGTCAACCCATTCGGGCGTATTACAGCAGAATATACAGTTCATTTTCAGCAAGTATGATAATGACCTCCGGCGGGAGAAGTGCATTACAGGCATGAAGGAAAAGCTTCTGAGAGGCGAATGGACAGGGATGGTCCCAGTGGGTTATTCCTTTGACCGTTCAAAAGGTAGAACCCAGAGGATTGTGATCAATGAAAAGGGAAAACTAATCGCCAAAGCTTTCGCCTGGAAGATTCAAGGCTATTCAAATACCGATATCGCTGACAAACTCTCGAAGTCAGGATTCAAAGTCGACAAGAAGCGGTTATCCGAGATACTGAGGAACCCATTTTACTGCGGATACCTTTCTCACAATCTCCTGGAAGGCCAGGTGATCAAAGGCAACCATGAAGCTCTTATCACCGAAGAGACCTTTTTGCAAGCAAATGAAATGCTTAAGAAGAATGCCCAGGGTTACAAGCAGGAAAACAAAAACGCTAATATCCCTCTAAAGAACTTTGTTCGGTGCTCAGAATGTGGCACTCCTTTCACCGGATACATCGTCAAAGCCAAGAACCTTTATTACTACAAATGCAACAAGATCGGCTGCAAATGCAATCGCAGCGCTAAGGGATTGCATTCGTTGTATGCGGATTTTCTGAAAAGCTATCAGATCGATCAGGAGTCATGCGCGCTGTTGAAGGAGCAACTCCTAATGACCTATGAATATCTCACTCAATCCGAACAAGAAACGAGGGTTACAAGTCAGCAAAAACTCAACGAGCTTCAAAACAAGCTAAATAAAATTGAAGAGCGTTTCGCCTATGGC
>JAYWDP010000140.1:0-2308 GCA_043779775.1 Cyclobacteriaceae bacterium | reverse complement strand
CGGAGTGTTTTTACCAGGTCAGGTAATCGATGAAAAAGAAGGTGCATTGGAAAACATGATGGAGGCAAACGTATATAGCGCCTACTATACAACCCGTGGACTTGTGCCTTCCATGAAGGCAAAAAAAAATGGCCATATTTTTAATATGTGTTCCATTGCAAGTATCAAAGCCTATCCCAACGGAGGATCTTATGCGATCTCAAAATTTGCTTTGTTAGGGTTTTCAAAAGTATTGCGGGAAGAATTGATGCACGATAATATCCGGGTGACAGCCGTTTTGCCGGGCGCTACACGCACAGGTAGTTGGGAGGGTGTGGATTTGCCTGACGAACGGTTTATGAAGCCGGAAGATGTAGCGGAAGCTGTTTTCGGGGCCTATGCATTGTCGCCACGGAGCGTTGTGGAGGAAATCCTCATCCGTCCGCAATTAGGGGATATTTGAACTTTTTAAGCCTGTAACGGTTAACTTTATATCAACTTTAACAAAGGTGAACCAGGTCATTCAACTTCGACAATACTGTAACAGCCTCGTATCCTATTCCCGCAGGAAAACACGGGAAGTTAATATTGGTGGTGTCGCCATAGGTGGCAATAATCCAATACGTATTCAATCCATGACTACGATCGACACCATGGACACGAAGGGTTCAATCGAGCAAACCATCCGTATGGTGGAAGCCGGCTGTGAATATGTCCGGATCACGGCACCCAGTATAAAGGAAGCCCAGAACTTATTTGAAATAAAAAAAGGACTTCGCGCCCAGGGATATAATGTCCCCTTGATTGCTGACATTCATTTTACACCCAACGCTGCAGAGCTCGCAGCGCGGATCGTAGAGAAGGTGCGTGTGAATCCAGGCAACTATGCCGACAAGAAGAAATTCGAGGAAATTGAATACACTAATGCCGGCTATGAGGCTGAGTTGGAACGCATTCGAAACAAGTTTACACCTTTGGTGAAAATATGCAAGGAGTATGGCACTGCTATGCGTATTGGGACTAACCATGGCTCGTTGTCAGATCGCATCATGAGCCGGTATGGCGATACGCCCCTCGGCATGGTTGAATCAGCGCTTGAGTTCTTGCGCATTTGTGAAGACCATTCATACTTTAATCTGGTTCTCTCCATGAAGGCAAGCAATCCGCAGGTGATGATTCAGGCTTACCGCATGCTGGTGCAAAAACTGGATGAAGAAGGTTTCCAACCGTATCCCCTTCACCTCGGTGTGACGGAAGCTGGAGATGGAGAGGATGGCCGGATAAAATCATCCGTAGGGATTGGCACTTTGCTGGAGGACGGCCTGGGAGATACCATCCGCGTGTCCCTTACCGAAGAACCTGAAGCAGAGGTGCCGGTATGCATAGAACTGGCCAACCGCTACAAAGACAGACTCCCACATGATCACATTCCCGAGATTAAGCAATATCCCATCAATCCTTTTGTTTATGCCCGGCGTGCCACGAACGAGGTTGCCAACTTTGGTGGACATCAGGTGCCGCGGGTAATCGCAGATTTTTCAATGAAGGCTAATATCACAGTAGCTTCATTATATGCATTGGGCTACCACTACTCGGTGCCGTTGGACAAATGGAATATTACCGATATGGCCTGTGATTATATTTTCCTCGGCGACCGTTCTATTGATTTTGAAATACCCGGAACGCTCGGTCTGATCTATAATCATAAGACCTGGCTTTCACATAAGCAACAGGTAAGAAGTTACCCATTCCTGAAGGCAGACGACTATTTGAAAGGTGTTGAAACCTCTGACCATATTAATTTCATTTATGCATGCCTGAAAGATATTTCAGTATCATTGATTGAAAAACTTAAATCCGATGCTACGGCCGTATTGCTGATCGATACGTATAACAAGCACGGCTACGCAGAGCAACGACGACTTTTTGTAGAATTACTGGACCACGACTGTCGGGTGCCTGTAGTGATCAGCAGGGCGTACTGCGATTTGATACCCGATCGTCTGCAACTTTACTCAGCCACCGATATCGGTGGATTGCTGATTGATGGTTTGGGAGATGGTGTTTTTATTGCTGCTGAAAATTGCGGCCCGGACAAAATGATCAACGAAACCGCGTTTAATATTCTCCAGGCTACCCGTACACGAATTTCTAAAACAGAATACATTTCCTGTCCTTCCTGCGGTCGTACGCTTTTTGATTTACAGGAGATTACCGCAAAGATTCGCTCGCGAACCTATCATTTGAAGGGCGTTAAAATTGCGATTATGGGTTGCATTGTTAATGGCCCTGGTGAAATGGCCGATGCGGACTATGGATATGTGGGCTC
>JAYWDP010000139.1:0-2309 GCA_043779775.1 Cyclobacteriaceae bacterium | reverse complement strand
ACCTTGACGATCGCTTTCACCTCATCAAACAGGTACACCGACTAACAGATTTTGAAAAGGAATGTGATTTTCATGAATTCGACCTCGTCATCCCCGTAGCACATCAGAACGATACCCTGGCCGTTGTTTTCGTTGGAGGGCTGGAAGCCAGCAACTTCAACCATGATTATGAAGATAGCATTAAATTCATTCAGGCTTTAAGTAACATCATCACGGTTGCCATTGAAAACAAAAAACTTGCCCGCAAGCAATTGGAGCAGGAGGCATTCCGCAAGGAGCTTGAAATAGCCAGCGACGTACAACAGTTCTTGTTCCCGGAAAGTCTCCCTCATACGGACCATTTGAAAATGGAGGCAAGTTACCTTCCACACGACTTGGTGGGGGGAGACTACTATGATTACGTTCCGATCAATAAGAACCAGTTTTTACTCTGCGTTGCGGATGTGAGTGGCAAAGGCATTGCTGCAGCGTTGATGATGTCTAACTTCCAGGCTTCGTTGCGGACCTTGCTCCGCCAGATGCCCAACCTGACCGACATCGTGGAAGCGCTGAACTACCAGGTGTTGGAGAACACCAAAGGCGAAAAGTTTATAACCTTCTTTGGCGCTATTTATGATATCAACCTTAAGACCCTGGTGTATGTCAATTCAGGGCACAACCCTCCGTTGTTGATTGACAAGAAGCATGGCATCCGATTGCTGGAGGATGGCAGCACGGTGCTGGGAGCCATGCATCCACTTCCTTTTTTAAGAGAAGGATTTATAACCGACCTCGATGACTTTTTACTTTTTTGCTATACGGATGGGTTGACCGAGACCGTCAATGAAAAAGGGGAGGAGTTTGGTCAGCAGGGTCTGATGAAATATTTTGAATCGAACAGTAACAAGGACTTAAGCACGATTCATCAGGACATAATTGTCGGTCTGGATGGGTTCAAAGGTGTCAACAGCTACCGCGATGATATTACCATGCTCTCGTGCCGAGTTCAGTAAATTTGTTCAAGGTTTTCCAACTTTAAACATTGAACATTGAACTTTAGACTTTGAACCTTGAACTTTAAACCTTGAACCTCTTCCGTTCTCCATTTTTTTTACCCTGGCTGTATCCCCAGTTATTGTGGAGGATGAAGACAACGTCAAAGGAACTTTACCTGACCTTTGATGACGGTCCTGTCTCAGGTCCCACCGATTTTGTATTGGATGAATTGAAAAAGGTCGACGCGAAAGGCACGTTCTTTTGCATTGGCGACAATATTAAAAAGCACCCCGAGGTATTCAAAAAAATTGTTGAACAGGGCCACGGCGTCGGCAATCACACCTTCCATCACCTCAGCGGCTGGAAGACCAAAAAGGAAAAGTATCTGGAAAACATCCGCCTCTGCGAAGATGAATTGACTCGTCAACACCAAGATTTTCTAGGGCAAAGCCAAAGGCCAAAGGCCAACGGCCAACACCTTTTCCGCCCCCCCTACGGCCGTATCAAACGCAGCCAAATCCGATTGCTAACCGAATACCAGATCGTAATGTGGGACGTGCTCACCCACGATTATGCAAAAAATCTTGCCCCGGATACTTGCTTGAACGGATCTATCGCAGCCACACGGCCCGGGTCCATCATCGTATTTCATGATAGCCTTAAAGCTGAAAAAAATCTTACCTACGTTTTACCCCGGTTCATCAACCATTTTAAGAACTTAGGGTATACTTTTCATTCTCTTGCTTAGATTAAATTGTTATCAGCCACTAAGACACCAAGGCACTAAGAAATCATTAAGTCATTAGTGAAACTTTGTGTCTTGGTGGCAAAAATTTTATTTCCTTGAAAAATATTTTAGTTTGTCCATTGGATTGGGGTTTGGGTCATGCCACCCGGTGCATTCCCGTTATTTGGGGATTGCAACGGCAGGGCGCAGAGGTATTGATCGCCTCGTCCGGAGCGGCCCTCCAATTATTGAAGCAGGAATTTCCAGGTCAGGCGACATTTGAATTACCCCCTTATGCTCCTGCCTATCCGACTTCAGGCTCCATGATGTTGCGTATGATGAAGCAGCTTCCCAAATTCCGTAAGGTGATTCGTGAAGAACATGATTGTGTGGAACGGTGGGTTCATGAGAATAAAATTGACATCGTAATTTCTGATAATCGTTACGGATGCTGGTCATCGAGCGCCCGATCTATTTTTATTTCCCATCAGGTACACCCGTTGATGCCTTCTGGTTTTGGATGGCTCTCACCAATGGTACAAGCTTTCATTGATCGCCACCTCCTGAAATTTGAACAGATATGGATACCGGACCGGCCGGGCAGTGG
>JAYWDP010000138.1:0-2309 GCA_043779775.1 Cyclobacteriaceae bacterium | reverse complement strand
GCAATCTTTCTGTTAGTTACCTGTCCGGTATTTGCTCAGGAGAAATTTACCATCAATGGCATAATCAAGGATGCTTCCAATGGTGAAACACTCATAGGAGCCACCGTTTTCATCCTGGAGACCAAAAATGGGGCAACTTCAAATGAGTATGGATTTTACTCAATTACCATAGCATCCGCAACTTACACCATGAGGGTGAGTTACATAGGATTTCATAAAATATCGAAGATAGTCGTACTCGACAAAAACATTCAGCAGAACGTTGACCTTATTCCAGAAAGTGAACAGCTCCAGGAAGTGGTGGTACAGGCTGAACTGGATCAGGCCAACGTGCAAAACACTGAAATGAGTACGAATAAACTTGAGATGAAAACCATTCTTAAAGTACCCACTCTTTTTGGTGAAGCGGATGTGGTCAGGAGTTTATTGTTGCTTCCGGGAGTGAGCACGGTGGGGGAAGGCGCTTCTGGTTTTAATGTGCGTGGCGGCAGCGTGGGCCAGAACCTCATCTTGCTCGATGAAGCGCCGGTGTATAATTCTTCTCACCTCTTCGGATTCTTTTCAGTCTTTAATCCGGATGCCGTAAAAGATGTGAAGCTTTACAAAGGTGCTATTCCTTCCCGATACGGAGGCCGCCTGGCATCAATCCTGGATGTTCGCATGAAGGATGGGAACAGCAAGAAATTTGAAACTACCGGGGGCATTGGCTCTATATTTAGCCGCCTGGCCGTGGAGGGCCCGATCATTAAGGATAAAATGTCTTTTATTGTTGCAGCACGAAGATCATATATCGATGTACTGGCGAGGCCTTTTGTTCCGCTTTTGCAGAATGGCGGTTCCCTCAACTTTTATGACCTCACGCTAAAGACCAACTATAATATTAACCGGAAGAATCGGTTGTACTTGTCGGCGTATTTTGGCCGCGACAATTTTAAGTTTGATAAAACCCAGGGATTTAATTGGGGTAACGCAACAACTTCCTTGCGATGGAATCACCTTTTTAATGAGCGCCTATTTTCGAACCTCACTTTGATATACAGTAAGTATGATTATGCGCTTCAGTTTGGTAAAGACGAAAGCAATCAGTTTAGCTGGAATTCATCTATATCCAATTTCATCATCAAACCCCAGTTCACTTACTTTATAAACAGTAAAAATGAACTCAACTTTGGTGGTGAGGCCACCTACTACACCTTTGAGCCCGCAAACGCTGTAGGTGTCACCAATGGCAAGGCTGTTGACATTAGCATCGATAGAAAGTATAACCTGGAAACAGCTTTGTACATCGGCAACAATCAGAAATTGAACGATGTATTGTCAATTGACTACGGGCTTCGTTTTTCATACTTTCAGTACCTGGGTCCAGGCACAGCTTATTTTTACAACGACACCATTCCCGGTATCCGTCGCACCGTAACGGGAGCAAAAAAATACAAAAGCGGAGAGACGATCGCTACTTACAATAACTTTGAGCCCCGCTTTTCATTTAAGATCCAAACCAGCGAAACAAGTGCAGTAAAGGGGAGCTACAACCGGATGGTGCAGTATTTGCATTTGATTTCTAATACTACTGCTTCGAATCCCCTGGATGTATGGAATCCGAGTTCTAACAATATTAAACCTCAGATTGCTGACCAATACACCTTGGGTTATTTCAGGGACCTGGGCAAAGCAAGGCAATATGAAGTTTCAGCGGAAGTTTATCTTCGCAATACGCAAAACCAAATCGATTATATCAATGGTGCCGACCTGCTGATTAACCGATACCTGGAAGGTGATCTTCTCAGCGGACAGGGAAGAGCTTACGGTGTGGAAACTTATTTCCAAAAGAAAACGGGTCGTCTGACCGGCTGGGTGAGTTATACACTCGGAAAATCAGAACTGAAAGTGAATGGCATCAATAACGATCAATGGTATAACACACGTTATAACCAGACCCACAACCTGAAAGTGGCCGCATTTTATGATATCAATTCCCGCTGGTCTGTTGCCGGTAATTTCGTTTACCTCTCCGGTACACCCACAACGTTTCCAACTTCCCGGGTCATTGAACAAGGTATTTTGATTCCCTATAATGCAAATGATTCAAGAAATAATGTTCAACTCCCGAGTTATCATCGCCTGGATGTTTCATTCACTCTACTTGGTAAGAAAATGAAAAATGGCAAGGAGCGCAAAAACTCAGATTATTGGGTTTTCTCGATCTATAATTTATATGCCCGTAGAAATCCATTTTCAATTTATTTCTCCCAGAACGATCAGCGCGTACCTCAAGGACAACCCATTCAATCGCAGGCCACCCAATTGTC
>JAYWDP010000137.1:0-2312 GCA_043779775.1 Cyclobacteriaceae bacterium | reverse complement strand
GATTATCAGCCACTTCGTCCGGTGTTCTAATATGTGATTTCATTTTGCGCTCTTCCATTTTCGCAAGCTGGACTTCACTGAATTGATCTTTCTTTCCTTTGTACAAGATTCGCCAGATTTTTCCTTTTTCGGAATCAGAGATATACAACGAGCCATCCGGGCCAATTGCGATACCCATTGGCCGGTAGGCGGCATCACTGGTATTTACAATAGGGTCCACTACTGCAAATCCATCCGCAAAAACTTCCCACTTACCGGTTGGGTTGCCATTTTCAAAAGGAACAAAGGCAACTATGTATCCAGCTTGTGGATAGGGTGCGCGATTTGTGGATCCATGAAAGGCAATGAACGCGCCATTTCTGTAGTGTTCCGGAAATTGATTTCCGGTATAGAAAAAAAGATCGTTTGGTGCCCAGTGGGCAGGGAAACCCATTACAGGCTGATCGTACTGATCCCCTTTTCCTGTTTTCACGCCATCACCACCATACTCAGGATTTAACATCCGCTTTCCCTTAAACTGATCATAATAGTAATATGGCCAACCCGCATTGGTTCCTTCTTTTACCCTCAAAAATTCCTCAGAAGGAAGCGTGGCACTTTGCCAACGGGTAAAAACATTTGGGTTTCTTGAGTTGAGATCATCCCGACCATGCACCACCACGTATAGGTTGTTATCGGCATGATTCCAGTCCATCGCCACAATACTTCGTATGCCCGTAGCATACCGGCTTCCGTCTTTTTGGGTTTGTCCGGTTTTATTGGCATTAAACTTCCAGATGCCCCCGTGCTCCTCCAGTTGAGAACAAGGATCCTCACCGGGATAACCGGGTATTCTGTTCATCACCTGACAAACATCCCCGGGTGCCCCAAAGGGAACATAAAGATTCCCTCTATCATCGAAGGCAATGGGTTTGGCAATATGTTCATACCCATGCTTGTCGTGTTTATAATCATCGATAACGATCGCTTCCACTTTACCTTCCGGTATCAGCTTTCCGTGGATTAATTTGATTCTGTAAACTTCCCCGGCCGTACTGAAGTAGAGGTAACCATTGTATATCCGCATGGCAGTCCCATAATTGCCGGTATCATTATAGTCTCCAAATGTTTTAATGCTGTCTGCTTTGCCGTTATGAGGGATGACACGAATGGCCAGAATTCCTTTTGGAGCGGGCGATCTTAACTTAACATAAATATCACCGATGTCACTCACCGCCAAGTGGCGGGCACTGCCTGTACTCTCGGCAACGACTACGGCTTCAAAATTTTCGGGAAGAAAAAGTCCGCCGTTGTTGACATCCCCGGCGGGCAATTCGTTTTTCACTTCACACTGGATCAGGGCCATGACAGTCAAAAAAATAAGAAGGAATCCGCCGTTCCGGACAACCCGTGAAAGTGACGGTAAGTCAATTTTTGTTTTACTGTTGTAAGGGGCACTGTATTTCATGTTAACAATATATTTTATATTGGCTGAGCAGGATCAGCAACGGTTTACTTTGACATTTGCTAACTGTTCTTACCTCAACTATTTTTTCATTTGTAAGCCGGAGCCGCCAATCCATTGAGGTCCCACACTACTTCGCCATCGCGCAGGGTCAATTGGCAAACCAGTTTTTTGTCTCCCATCATTTTGAATCCGCCAATATCGACATATCCAAAGCTTCCTTTGTCCAGGCTGATCAAAGCCACGTCTGCAGGAGCGCCAACGCTCAGATGACCCAATTCTTTTTTGTGGATGATTTGTGCCGGGTTCCAGGTCGAACAGGTAATTACTTCGTTGAGGGTAAGGCCGATGTTAAGGAGTTTCGACATCACATTGATCATGTCTTTCATTCCTCCATTCATGCTTCCGGTGTGAAGGTCGGTGCTGATCGAATTGGGCTTGAGTCCTTGCTTGATCGCCGGTATGGCCTGTTCAAACATAAAACTTCCGCCCCCATGACCTACGTCAAAGATGACTCCGCGTTTTTGTGCGTTAAGGGCGAAGGCCTGGAGATTGCCATTTTCCACCACGTGACCCCTTCCTTTGGTTTGCCCATAGCAGTGCGTTAAAATATCTCCCGGTCTGAGTTTTTCCATCAGCAATGTCTCCAGGGAAAGGGCCGGTTCGGCTGCACCAAAGTCGATCATGACCGGAATGCCAGCTAATTCCCCCGCATTTACTGCACGTTCGGTCGGCCCCCATTCATGACCCTGATAATGCGCGAGTTTTATCCCCACAATATAATCGGGGTATTCTTTTGCCATCTGCGCCGTCAACTTGGAATCCATGTCAGCAAAGTCTTGCTCAATGGGTCCGCCGCCCATGCCGG
>JAYWDP010000136.1:0-6860 GCA_043779775.1 Cyclobacteriaceae bacterium | reverse complement strand
TGATGACTCCCAGAAAATACAATGCCTGCCTCACATCCATTGCCAGGAAATCACCAGTGACTCCATTCGCCATGCCGGTTAACACCCGGTCTAGTGCTTCATAGGTTTGTTGCAAACTTTGAAAGTGTCGCACGTTGGTGATCACCACATCGCCCTGCTTCACGTGGTCCACATGGAAGCGGGAGAGGATTCTTTCTTGTAAAGCGGGAAGGTTGGTGCCTTGCGTTGCGGAAATGAAAATGAAATCCTCACGGCCTAGTTCTTTTAGTAAACTTATGTCGGCATTGTCTACTTTGTTGCCGATTTTAATGAGAGGAATATTCAAGTCATACAACGGCTGCAACTCTTCCTGGATTTCATGAAAAGTGGTGTTAGACAAATCAATCAGATAAAGAATGAGCGAGGCTTTTTGCAATTGCTCCCTGGTGCGCCTCACGCCGATGGCTTCGATGATGTCGGTGGTCTCACGCAAACCGGCTGTGTCGATGAAGCGAAAATTGATGCCTCCCAAAATCATTTCATCCTCAATAACGTCCCGGGTCGTGCCGGGTATCTCTGAGACAATGGCTTTCTCTTCTTTCAACAGAACATTTAAAAGGGTGGACTTTCCAGCATTGGGTTTTCCTGCTATCACTGTCGGAACACCATTTTTAATCACATTGCCTTGTTGAAAGGATTGTATCAAGGAGGAGATATACGATTGAATTCCAATAATCAGTTTTTTCAGGTCTTCCCGTTTGGCGAATTCTACATCTTCTTCACCGAAGTCGAGTTCAAGTTCAATGAGGGAAGCAAAATGAATTAGTTCTTCCCGCAAGCGTTTGATCTCTTTTGAAAATCCACCTCGCATCTGGTTAAGGGCTGCCTGACGGGCATTGTCAGTTTCGGAAAGAATAAGATCAGCAACCGCTTCGGCCTGGGCCAAATCAAAACGGCCGTTAAGGAAGGCACGCTTGGTAAACTCTCCCGGGCCGGCCAGTACTGCACCTTGTTTGATCAGGGCGTTGATGATGCCTTGAACAATGAGCTGTGATCCGTGACAGGATATTTCAACAGAATTTTCCTTTGTAAAAGAATGAGGTTCACGGAATACGGAGACTACCACTTCATCAATGGCTTCGTCACCGTCTTTGATCACGCCGAGGTGAAGCGTGTGCGTGGGTTGTTCATTAAGATTCTTGCCTTCAAAAACTTTTTGGGTAATGGCGATAGCATCTTTTCCCGAGAGACGGATGATGGCCAGGGCGCTCACGCCGGGCGGGGTGGCAGGGGCGACTATGACGTCATTAGCGTGGGAGGACATGGGTAAATGGTAATCAGTAAACGGTATTCGGTAATCGGTTTGCCTTTGGAAAAGAGTGGGATTATTTATGTCATCATGGTGCAGAACAAACTTCTTACAGAGCAAGTAAAATCTTTTAAGCCAAATAAACCAATATCTGGTTTTGGCAGTGCCAGAACTCAAATCATTAATGTCAACCGCCGACAAGACACTGATTACCGATTACCGATTACCTGTCCCTCACAATCAACATCGGAATTTTGATCCGGTGTCGCACCGTATCCAACGTTGTTCCAAAAATCAAATCTTTCACCAGCTTGTGTCCATGGGCTCCCATCACCAGCAGATCGGCATTAAATTCTTTCACAATCTTTGGAATAATCCTGCGGGGGTTTCCAAAACCAACTTTGATTTCAGCATGGTAGCCCAGCTCTTGCAATTGCAGAAAGTATTTTTCAAGCGCTTCCGTATCTTCCTTCGATTCACGATCGGCAATGTCACTTCCGTAAACCATGGCGCCGGCTGTTTCAACCACATGCACTAGCATATAACTGGCTTCTTTGCCTCCCTGGGCCACCGCGCTGCGAATGGCGAGCGCATCAATGGATGAGAAGTCGATGGTGATGGCCACCCGCCGATATACGGGTTTTTCCAGGTCTTCCAGTTGTGTGGCTGTCCCATGTGGTATATCCATCTCTTTTTCTTTTGCCCGTTTTTGAAAGAATGGTTTGAATGTTATGTATAAAAGTAAGGTACCTGCCGCGAAGCACAAGGGCACCACCGTAAGCCATAGTATCCACGCCTGGTCACCGGCAGAACTGAGCCAGTCGGCAACTTCCTCAAATATCAGTTTCACATTGAGGGCGATGATGATTCCGGCCACGGACCACGCAGCAATTTTCATCCAGGGGTTGATGGCGAAGATGCCCATCTTTTCCTTG
The DNA here is from genome assembly GCA_043779775.1 of Cyclobacteriaceae bacterium. GTDB lineage: Bacteria > Bacteroidota > Bacteroidia > Cytophagales > Cyclobacteriaceae > ELB16-189. The sequence goes on along the minus strand of JAYWDP010000136.1, from coordinate 4,637 downwards.
TCGCTGGTGAAATGAATGAGTGGGATAATGGCAAACCCAAGTTGCAGACTAAGCACCACCTGACTAAGCACCAATAAAGCGCCGACATGACTATCTCCATAAAGTATAATTACCAGGTAAGCGGGGATAATGGCAATCACTCGGGTTATTAACCTCCGCAGCCACGGCGCGATGCGAAGGTTCAGATAACCTTCCATCACGATCTGTCCTGCCAGCGTACCGGTGATCGTAGAACTTTGACCGGCGGCGATGAGGGCAATGCCAAAAAGCATGGAAGCCCAATGAGTTCCCAGCAGGGGAGTTAAAAACTTGTAGGCATCTTCAATGTCCTGAACTTCGAACATCCCGGCTTTGAAGAAAGTTGAAGCGGCGAGAATCAGGATGGCGGCGTTCACGAAGAAGGCAACATTCAGGGCAATGGCAGAATCGATAAAGTTATATTTGATCGCCGACCAGATTCCTTTTTCCGAGGTATCAATCCTCCGCGTTTGCACCAGGGAGGAGTGGAGGTAAAGATTATGGGGCATGACCGTAGCGCCGATAATTCCGATGGCGATGTAAAGCGCGTCGTTGTTGGGGATGGTCGGAATAAATCCTGTCGCCAGATCGGAAAGATCAGGTTGGGCAAATATCATCTCCACTAAAAACGAAGTGCCGATGATGGCCACCAGGCCTATGATGATTGCTTCGATTTTGCGCATGCCGTAACTTTGCAAGAGCAGCAGCAAGAGGGTATCAAGAATGGTGATGGAGACACCCCAGATGAGTGGCAAACCAAAAAGTAGTTTTAATCCTATGGCCATGCCCAGCACTTCGGCAAGGTCACAGGCGGCGATGGCGATCTCCGCCAATATCCATAAGGTGAAGTTGATCACCGGATGATAAGTGCTGCGGGATACTTGTGCCAGGTCCAGTTGCCGGACCACTCCCAGTCGTGCGCTAAGGCTTTGAAGTAAAAGCGCCATGAGGTTGGACATTAGCAGCACCCAGATCAAGGCATAGCCGAAGCGACTTCCTCCTGCGATGTCAGTAGCCCAGTTGCCTGGGTCCATGTAGCCCACGCTGACTAAATAAGCAGGACCGAGAAATGCTACAAGCTTCCGCCAACCTTTGTGGTTGGTAGCATCGATAGAGGCGTTGACCTCACTGAGCGACTTTCCTTCTATTGCCTCCCCGTTCATAATCTATACTGACAATAAAATATTTTTTGAAACCTCTTTTGAAACAAACACTTTTTTCTTTTCGATAATCACCTCAATGGATTTGTCATAATTTTCGATGCGCACCACCTGAATCTTTTTACCGGGCTTGGCACCGATTTTCTCCAGGTATTTCAACAAGTCCGGATCGCTGTCTTTCACCGAAGTGATGACGCCCTTTTTCCCCGGCTCCAGTTGGTCGAGAGAAATTTGGGGCTGAGATTTCAACTTTCCATGCTGATCGGGGATGGGGTCGCCGTGTGGATCGATCCGGGGGAATCCCAGGTACTCATCGAGTTTATTGATCAGCCGCGGAGACTGGATGTGTTCCAATTGTTCGGCCACTTCGTGGACCTCGTCCCAGGTGAAGCCAAGTTTCTGTACCAGGAATGTTTCCCACAGGCGGTGTTTACGAATGACTTTTAATGCCGTCGATTTGCCCAGGGAGGTAATCTTTACGCCATAGTAACGTTGGTAATCAATCAGGTCCTTGGCGGAAAGCTTTTTAATCATGTCGGTGACGGAAGCTGCCTTGGTTTGCATGGCTTCTGCCAATTCGTTGGTCAGGACGGCCTTATGGCCACCCTCGGAGAGGTGGTAGATGGCTTTGAGATAGTTTTCTTCCGTGAAGCTGATCATGGTGGCAAAGGTAAAATTTTAGACGAGTCTAAAAAATAATTTAGGCAATAAATTATCGTTTTTGAATAGTGGCATGGTACTGATGACCCCGTAATATCAAAATACTATATTGATATTACGGGGTTCACGATGGAACTGAAACGGAGGTGGTCCTTGAGAAAAGGAACAAGGTGTTGGCCTTCATAGAAATAAAATCCAGCAATGCCCCGGCCCTTTCAAAAGGTTTTTACAACAGTATACATGACTTGAAATGTAAAGCTGGCTTCGTCATCACCCCGGCTTCAGAAAATTATGTCAACGGGCAGGGGATCATGATTTGCTCGCTGGTTGGGATGCAAAACAGGAGTTGGGTTCAAGCTTTTCCGGAAAGGTGTCACTCGAGATCAGAGGGAGGGTATACATTCCATTTGTTCGGCTAAACGGCCAGTATGAAACCGTAAAACGCGCCAAACCCTATGAATACACCTGGACTAGTGGCACCGAACAAAACATCCTGAATTTTGACTTACTCAGGAAAGGGGAAAAGATCACCACGTTCTCGAACATCGCCAATGTGGGGCATCATACTTTTGTATTACCTACCGATGTTAAGCCGGGCAGCGGGTATTCATTTAGAATTACGGATACGAAGAATCAGGACCAGATTGTGAATACGACTCCTTTTGCAGTGAAGAGAAAGGTGCCTCTTCTTTTGAAAGTGGTTCCGTTCCTGGCCATCGGGGCCTTTGTGGCAACCCAAACAAAATCATCCACCGGGGATACGTCAATTCCAACTGCACCGGGGCATCCTTAATTGGATTCGCAGGTACAAAAGTGCAATGAATTTATATTTACTGCAGAAAATTAGGGAAACTTCCTGTACACAGATTTTCTAGGAAGAAACCGAACCATCCAAATTGAGTTCTCCCGAACAATGACCCCCATCCTGTAGGTAAGTTTTGAAGACTTTACTATGATCCGGTAATGTCTTGTATAGCCTCTCAATACTTTTATTCCGGTGATTTGGTTTAGATGCTGGGCTTTTAGAATCTGAGAAATTTTATCGTCCAAAGCATTTCTCAGGTCTTTGTTTCGGATTTTATCAAGGTCCCTGTCAAAGCTTCCTTTGAAGATGATGTTCATCTACTCAATTTTGCCCGGATAGTTTCAATAGGTACTTCACTTTTCTCTTTCATGCCTTCGTTTATGAGTTTTCCCAACTCCCAATCATCCCAAACGTCAGGATTCATCATGCGAACTTCGCTCTTATATCTTTTCATAAACCTTGCAGCAGCATTGGCCTCACGTTTGTTCTTAAACCTTGCAATAATAACTGTGCTCATCTTGATGAAATATGAATATGTAAGGTACTTAGAAACGTTCAAAATTTGAAGGTACAATGAATGATAATCTGGAATTCCTGATAACTAAGGTAAAGGAGACTGATTTTTAATATCATATTGCATATTGCGACTCGCTAACGCCTCAAATTCAAACAGATCAGGGGCTACCTTAATTAAAAAACATTACCACCCCAGGTGAATTCCTTGAATTTGCCAGCGGGAACATGGTGACCTATCAAAAAGGATTTCTTCATGTTAATCGCTTCGCTACGTTGCCTAAGGACGGACAGATCCTGTTCCATGGCAGTTTCTTTTACTTCCAGGGCTGTCACTCCATCCAGAATGAAATCTATTTCCTGACCGGTTTTTTTTTGATAGTAGTTTAAAGAGCCTTGTGATTTCAGTTGAATGGCAATCGCATTCTCAAAAAGCTGGCCGCTTGAAATCTGTGAACCGGCCAATTCATTCAAGATGCCTGTATCGGCAAAATAGAGCTTCGGTTGTTGGGAAATTTCTTTATCAATATTTTTTGAAAAGGGTTTCACAAGATGGATAAAGTATGTATAAGCAAAGAGGTCCAGGTATTCTTTTAACTTTTGTCTGTTAATGCCTGCTATGCTTCCCATCTTGCTGTAATCCACTTTGTTTCCTACCCGTGCCGCCAGAAGTTTGGCCAATTTATATAGTTCGTCGCTGGCAGAGTAGTCAGAGAGAAGTTTTACGTCAAGTTCGATGTAGGAATCTATGATGTCGCGGAGATATTCCTTTTTGTCTTTTTTCCTTTTTTGAAGAGCTACTTCAGGGAAGCCGCCATACTGCAAGTAATCTTCATAGGCTGATTTGTACCGGTTGTACCAGGCTGGATTAAACTTCTGCCACCGGTAGCGATTATGGGAGGGGTCACCAGTCTCGGTAAACGTTAAGAATTCAGAAAAGCTGAGCGGGCACATTTCAAAAATTTGCTTTCGCCCCGCAAGGCTTTCCGAAAATTGATTTTTCATGTAATATGAACTTGAACCTGTCACAATAAATTTTACCGGATAGTTGTCATAAATGTATTTGATGAGGCTGGGCAGGTGAGGGGCCAGCTGAATTTCATCCAGTGCGATAACGCAAGGCTTGGAAAAGCTGAGAGGAAGCAGACGGAGCGCTTCGATGATTGCTTCATAATCGGGTTGGCCCAACAAGGCACGAATTTCGATACGTTCGCAGTCGAGATAAATTTTATTGGCGTGTTTGACTTGTTCCAGCAGGTACCGCAAGGTCGTACTTTTTCCTACGCGCCTCATGCCGGTGATGACCGTGACCTGCCTGGAGCGGAGATGAGCTTTGAGGTCTTTGTATAGATTGCGAGCGTGCATGGTGCCGTAAATGTAATCAAAAAGTAATACTATATGAAATAAATTTAATCATATAGTAAATAGATTTCACAATTGTAAGCAGGCAGGCCGTTAGTTAAGTTATAAATTTTCCAGCG
>JAYWDP010000135.1:0-2322 GCA_043779775.1 Cyclobacteriaceae bacterium | reverse complement strand
ACGCATTTGTCCGGTTGCAAATACACCCTTTCAAAAAATATAATCGTCAATCCCAGCCCCACGGCTGTATTTACCGCTTCGCCCGATCGCGGGTCGGCGCCTCTGACGGTACAATTCAGAAATACATCCCAGCAGGCATCCCAGTATGCCTGGAAATTTTATGACAAAGTCACGGCCACCAGCACGAACACTTCTCCAACTTATACTTTTACTTCCTTGGGTGATTACTCGGCTGAGCTTACGGCCAGCAATACGTTTGGCTGTTCTGATATTCTTACCGTTCCTATAAAAGTTTTGGTGCCTTCCATTGATCTGATCATGAAAGATTTTTCTCTCGCAACAGATCCGCTTACCGGAAAAATTAAAAGTGTTGTTACGATTCTAAACAACAGTAACATTCCGATATCGTCCGCAGAAGTTGCCCTGTTCTTGGCTGACAAAGCCGTAGTAAATGAAACATTAGTACTCAACTTGTCCCCTGGCCAATCGGCCACAAGACCGCTTTCTTTTACCCTTTCATCCAACCAATTTGACTTCACTTATTTGTGTGCTGAAGTGTTGTCGGACAAAGACATTCAAAGCGACAATAACAAACGATGTATAAATCTCGCAGAGACCGATTATATATTTAGTCCCTATCCCAATCCTTCTTCCGGCCAGCTTCATCTTGATTGGATTGCTCTCAAGCCAGGTGATTCTGCTTTGATCATTATCCGGGACAGCATGGGTAAAAAATCTTATGAATGGCAGACTCCATCCAGGGAAGGAATCAACCAAACTATCCACGATTTGACCTTCCTGGCAGCAGGCTTATACTATGTGACTATCGAAACAGACGGTTCACAAAAAACTGCCCGCTTTCTGCGACAGTGATATTTTTTGCTTACTTGCTGATTCAGGCATCTTGCTAACTTTAACAGAAATTTGATGTCAAACATAAAGATCAAATAATCCTGATTTGCTGAAAAGCCTTAATCACCGGTGATAATTTTAATGACTACTGGTCTCAAACTCTATAATGAGTACTTCATGAAATCCCTGATTGAAAAAATTATAAAAAGGTCCCGTCAGACATTTTCCACTATTGATTATTGGGAAGGACGGTACCAATCCGGAGGGAATTCAGGCAGCGGGTCCTACAACCTCCTTGCTCAATATAAAGCAAATTTCATAAATGAATTTTTGATCTCCCATAGGATACAATCGGCTATTGAATTTGGATGTGGGGACGGCAATCAACTTTCATTAGTCCACTATCCGCGGTATCTCGGCCTGGATGTCTCAAAGACATCGATCCGTCTTTGCTCTGAGAAGTTTAAGGGCGATCTTACAAAGAGTTTCTTTTTGTACGATCCTTTTGCTTTTGTCGATAATGGTAATGTTTTTCGGTCAGACTTGTGCCTCTCACTGGACGTAATTTTTCATTTGGTTGAAGATGAAGTTTACGAATTGTATATGCAGCATCTTTTTCAATCATCCTCCCGTTATTTGATTATTTATTCCAGCGATTATGACAATGTAAGGGTACACCATGAAAGAAGAAGAAATTTTACAAAATGGGTTGAATCCAATCAGTCAAACTGGAAAATTATTGTGAAAGTGGAAAATCCTTTCCGGAACGAAATAGATCCGGAATCAAAGTCTTTTTCTAATTTCTACATCTACCAAAAGGATTGATTATCGCAGATTGCCGCTTTTAATATGCCTAAGTATTCCAGGATATTTACTTTTGAACAGAATCTTTATTAAACAACTTCAACGCCGATTCTATCTTCTTGTTAACTTTAAGAAAATTCCAATCCATGAAGATTAAACTCGACCCAATCGACCGTAAAATATTGGAGTTGCTTCAAACCAATTCGAATATAACCAATGCCCAGCTGGCGCAGGAAGTCGGGCTTTCACCAGCGCCTACCCTGGAACGTGTTAAGAAATTGGAAACGGCCGGCGTCATCAAGAGTTACCATGCCGTCGTGGATACGGCAAGTGTAGGTCTGGGTGTGAGCACCTTTGTGATGGCTTCCCTTAAAGGGCATAACAAGGAGAATATTAATTTATTCATGAAGGCCATTTCAGAGATTGATGAAATCGTAGAATGTCATCATGTGACAGGCCAGGCAGATTTTATTTTGAAGATTGTTTGTACCGATATCCCTTCCTATCAGAACCTGATGCTCGAGAAAGTAACCAATATTGATGTAGTTGATAACCTTCAGTCCATGGTAATTTTATCTACTTTTAAGGACACAAAAATAGTTCCCATTCCAGAGCCATGAGCAGCGGGAAGAATTTGGTATTGGAAGATGATCAGGTGCGGCAGAA
>JAYWDP010000134.1:0-6881 GCA_043779775.1 Cyclobacteriaceae bacterium | reverse complement strand
GTATTGACCAACACGAGCGGGTCTGCAATTACGGCCACCTATGTGATCACCCCGACGGCGGCAGGCTGTGTAGGGGCTCCGGTGAACGTGGTGATTACGGTGAATCCTTCACCTGTGGTCACAGCAGGACAAATCAAAACTATCTGTAGTAATTCTAATGTTGACTACAGAGTAACGCTGACACCAGGAGGATTTCCGGCAGGAACAAGATTTAGCTGGCCGGCACCAACTATGTCGGTTGGCGGACCACAGGGTACTGCAGGAGCATTAGTTCCTGAATCGAATACATTGACCATTTCGGATTTATTAATAAATACTACCAGTCTGCCGATCATGGCAACATATTTTATTACACCCACCAGTTCGGCGGGCTGTACAGCAACACCTTCCGTAAGTGTCGTAATTACGATTAACCCGGAACCGGTTGGTATTATTTCATCTAAAACAATCTGCAGTGATCTTGCGGTAGGATACGACTTACAGGCCAATGTAAATTTGTCCAATGCTATTCCTTCCAACTTTAATTGGATAGCCACTTCAAATACTAATGTTAATGGCGAAAGTTTGTTAACAAGAAACGGCAATCTTATCGATGATATTTTAATAAATACAACGAATACACCGCAGCTTGTGTTGTATACCATAACACCCTCTGCGCAGAGTACTGGTTGCAAGGGAAATATATTTACAATTAGTGTTACAGTAAATCCCAAAGCTCAGATTACGGCTGGGCCTGATTTGGCTTTATGTGCTAATAATCCGAGTATTCCTCTTCAGGGAGCCATTTCCTATGCACCGAACGGGGTGGTATGGTCAGGAGGCACAGGTACTTTTATTCTTCCAAATAATACAAGCCCCACGGCGTCTTATAGTTTCAATAATCCCTCAGAGATTAATCAAACTCTGACGTTGACATTAACAGCAATTGACCCGGATGGCGGGGCGGGCCCGTGCTTAGCCGTCACTGATCAAATGATATTAAAGATTAACCCCTTACCAGTTGTTGTTTACTTTGGCTTGCCAGCTGTAATCGCAGAGAATAATTCACCGATTACTTTGTCTGGCAATCAGGTGGGCGGATTGTTTACAATTTCTCCTATTACCAGTAACATTGGAAGTACATTCCAAAGCCCAGCGGATAAGGTTAGTTTTGATCCGAGCGCCGTGACTTTGGGACTGAATACAGTTACCTATACCTACACCAATCCCAATGGATGTACGAGCAGTGACTTTCATAATATTATTGTAAATCCGGTTTCGGTTATTGACTTCAGCCTCCAATATCAAACAGGTCCGTTGACGGGTCAGTTTGTTCCGCCCAATGGCATTGGCCAATTTGAAGTTTGCGGCAATGTGGGCTTCCTTAAACTTGTTGGAAATCCATTAGCGACTACAGGGCTTGCGCCAACTTTCTTTGCTCCATCAAATCCGAATTCAGCAGTGCTGGCTACCCATTTTTCGCAAGTTGGCCCCGATTTTTTTATTGACACCAATGGCTTGCCATCCGGCGATTATGCTGTAACTTATACGTATACCAATTCGCTTGGTGCAACTTCTTCTCCTTTCACGAGGGCAATAAAAGTGTTTGCAGGTCCAACGGCCGCCATTCTTCCTCCGACGAATAATTGCATTGTAGCGGCCATCACATTAAAGGACAATTCAACTATGCCTCCCCCTGCTGCTAATCCGTTTGGTGGAGTGATAACTGGATATAATTGGAATTTTGGAGATGGGAATTTTGGCGTAGGTGCCACGACAAGCCATAATTATCTAGCGCCTGCTGTGTACACTGTCGTACTGGATGTCACGACGAATCAAGGATGCAAGGATAAGGCAACGCTTTCCCTTCGGGTTGGACCTCAGCCTGTTGTCAATTTTGATTGGTCATCCATTTGTACAAATGATCTGACAAAATTTCTTGATAAAACAAACCCTGGAATTAGTACGATCATAACGTATACATGGGATTTTGGTGATGGAAATCCACTCGTAATTGGGCCACCTGGTGGAGCAGCACCGGATGGAGGGACCAATAAGGACCCGTTCCATAATTATGTTTCGACCGGTACATACCCTGCAAAGCTTACTGTGGACACAAACGATGGTTGCACTAATTCTTTGACGAAGAATGTATTTATTCTTACAGGAGGGATCACAGTTAAACCGGATTTTATTTCACCTTATTACAATAATTTTGAACCAATTTCACCGTATTACAACCCTTTGGTACCAGGCAACGGATGGATTTCAGAAGGACTTGCGCTTCCACCTCCTGCAGTTCCGGGAACCTTCAGTCCGATCAGTTGGATTTTCGGAACTCCGTCGGGAGCCAATATTAATTCTGCGTCCTCGGCAGCCAATGCATGGTGGACGGGTGCGGTAGTAAACATTGGGCCGAAATTTACTTACTATGATCTTGAAGCATCGGTTGTCAACGGACCTTGTTTTGATATGACGCTCCTGAAGCGCCCCATGATATCTCTTGATTACTGGTCTGATACTGAAAAAAACCTGGATGGTGCCGTAGTTCAATATTCAACAGATGGAGGTTTGAATTGGGCAATTGTCGGACCGCTTCCAGGTCTGACAGGTCAGCAACGTAATCAAGGTATCAATTGGTATGATCCTAATGCTACCATAGTGTCCAATCCTGGCCGACAGCTTATTGGACAGTACGGCTGGACTGATAAGTCTGGAGGATGGAAAAATGCGCGCTTTAATCTGGATATGGTTCCGACAGTACCGATAGGAATCCGTAAACAAGTAAGGGTAAGGATAGCTTTCTCCAGCAATGATAAAAACGCGGCAGGTGCAAGCTATGAAGGCTTTGCATTCGATAACGTATATATCGGGGAGAAGCAGCGCAACGTGCTGGTGGAACACTTTACAAATGCCTTTGCCCCAAGCACAACGGGAGATGCATGGGTAAATCAACGATATCAGGATCAGCTGACTAACCGGGGGACTTCTGATTTTTATGATATTCAATATCATATCAACTTTCCAAATACAGATCAACTGAATGTTGATAATCCAAGTGACCCGGCTGGCCGCTCACTATACTTCGGGGTCTCTCAACCGCCTTCTACCATTATGGATGGAATTCTGGATGGTATTAAGTTCAAAGGAAATTATACCGACCTGGATGCGCTTGGCGTTGAGGTAGATCGGAGAGCATTGAAAGATCCTCTGTTTGATTTGAAGCTTACTGCAACTTCTACGGGTACCGATACCAAGATTAATATTACACTTGATATTACTGCAAGACAGGCATTTACTTCTCCTCTTATTGCGCAAGTGGCGTTATTGGAAGATCAAGTAATCAATGGGGCGGGCACATTTAAAAATGTACTCAGAAGGCAACTATTAGGTCCCGATGGAGAATCCATCACTATTCCTTTTGCCGGTCCGCCTTCGGCCACTACCGTTACTAAAGTTCGCAATGGCATTGATATTAGCGTGCCGATCTCGAACCCATCGCAACTGACGCTGGTGGCGTACGTGCAGGACAAGAACACTAAGGAGATTTACCAAAGCCTTGTGATGCTATCGCCTGTCGTTCAAGGTAAAGTGGTTACAGGAATTGAGGATGCTGGAGCTCCCACGACGCTTAATGGCATATCAATTTACCCTAACCCGGCGAGAGGATCTTTTTATTTTAGATTGCCAGATAGTCAGTCATCGGATGGATTCGCATGGAAGCTTATTGACCAACGCGGAGTTACTGTGAAATCAGGCGACTTCAGTGACCAGATTAATAATACATTGCAAGTGGATGTCTCCGCTTTGGCAAATGGAATTTATTTCGTAGTGCTCTCAGGCCCCGGAAAATCTGTGGTTCATCGCAAGATGGTAGTGATGAATTAATGATGGATGTTGGAATATTTGGATAATGATGTTTTAGTTTTGGATTAACCTTTCATGATATGGTGAAAGAATTAGAAAAGTTGGCAGCTTCCGAGGTGGAAATATTGATGAAAGCACCCTTACTCGTGTGCATTCTGATTGCGGGAGCAGACAATGAGATTGATAAGAAAGAGATAAAAGGTGCAATCGAATTAGCAAAGACAGCTAAATCCAAAGCCAACATGTCCGAGTTCTATCAGTTGGTCACTGAGGACTTTGAAGACAAACTAAAAATAATTCTTCAAGGCCTTCCCATTGAATCTACGCAACGAAATCCATTGCTCTTTGAAGAATTATCCCGTCTAAATTTCATATTACCTAAAATCAATAAGGCATTTGCATTGGGCTATTATAAAAGCCTCACCTACATAGCCAAAAAGATAGCGGAGTCTTCCGGAGGCATGCTGGGGATGAAATCGGTCGGGGATGAGGAATTGAAACTCATTCGGTTGCCAATGATTAAGTCCCCTTCTGTTTAGTAGTCTCCTCATGCATTCTGATCGTCCTTCATTTTTTGGAAGTTCTGTAGTGCCCTTTCGGATGGTGTTTATTATGTGGCTTGTTTTCAGCTTTGAGTTTTTTTATGGCTTTGATTTTAGCTGGTTGGGAATTAGACCCCGTACATTGACGGGGTTAATTGGCATTGTCACAGCACCCCTGATTCATGACAACCTGACCCACTTGATTTCAAATACAATACCCTTGCTTTTTCTCGGGTCCGTACTATTTTTCTTCTACCCCCGTATCGGAGGCATCGTATTTTTCAGGTCATACATTATCACGAACGCACTGGTGTGGATATTCAGCCCACGGGTTTCAAACCATATTGGAGCCAGTGGATTGATTTATGGCCTTTCAGCTTTTTTGATTTTCTTTGGACTCATTCGAAAGGATTTCTGGTCCCTGCTGATATCAATTATTGTTTTTGTTATGTATGGTGGAATATTTTATGGGGTACTTCCTATGAACCCTCAGGTCTCCTGGGAATCACATTTGGCTGGTGCTATCGTAGGTACCGTGACGGCATTTGATCTGAAGAATCTTAACAAGGTCTGAGTTATGGATACTAATGCAAGAAAAATACTCAATGATCTTAAAGCCGGAAAATACGCTACTGTATATCTTTTACAAGGTGAAGAAACATTTTATATTGACTTGATATCCAATTACATAGAGTCAAATGTTTTAAGTGCATCAGAGAAGGCTTTTAACCAGGTCATTTTGTATGGGAAGGAATCACCAGTCAATGTGATACTTACCCATGCGAAGAGGTTCCCGATGATGGCTGAACGACAGGTGGTGATCGTTCGAGAGGCACAGGATATACCCGACCTTGCTAAAGAGATGGGGCAGAAGCTCTTGCTCGATTACTTTTCGAGACCTGTACCCAGCACAATACTGGTGCTTTGTCATAAATACAAAACCCTCGATAAACGTAAAGAGCTGGGTAAAAAAGCAGAGCAACTTACGATGTCTGCGACATTCAAAAAGTACTATGACAATCAGCTTCCGGAATTTGCGGATGAGTACATACGGAGTAAGGGGTATTCCATGAATGACCATGGCATTCAGGTACTGTGCGAGTCAGTTGGAAATGACTTAAACCGGCTTGCCAACGAAATGGATAAGTTAATCATCGGGCGGGAGCCCGGCCAAACGATCACAGCTGAGGATGTGATGCAGGAGGTGGGGATGAGTCGGGAATACAATATTTTCGAGTTACAAAAAGCATTAATCAGTCAGGATGCTTTTAAAACCTATCTGATTGCCAATTATTTTGCAAGTAATACACGAAAGAACCCACTCATTATGTCCGTAGCTTTTCTTTATAGTTTTTTCTGTAAACTTTTATTGGCTGCTGCCAGATCGAGCATTACTGAGAAAGAATTAGCTACCACCCTAAAGATCAGTCCGTTTGCTGCCAGGGATTATATGAATGCTTTGCGAAAATATTCCTTGCACAAAATAATTGAAAACATATCGTTGCTGAAAGAGGCAGATCTCAAACTTAAGGGGGTAAATTCTGGATCTGAGGGTGAAGGTCAGATTCTGAAAGAGCTTGTAATCAGATTGATTCACTAACTGGAATAATTCTTGCCTGTAAGCCAAGGATGATGGGATTATAACGCAAGAATGATTACTTTTGGACTCCTGCAAATCATTTTTTTTGATCTGCATGGCAAAAATTTTTTAAACTGATTACGGCAATAAAGTGCCGTTCTATAAGTTCTGAGAGAAAATTACGAATGAAGAAAAGTACTGGGGTACTTATTGTTCTATTTTGTAGCTATTATTTTTCAAATGGCCAGGAACCCCTGTCACAGCAAAAGCCAGAGCGGTTGTTTCAGTCTGGGCTTGATTTGCTGGCCCATCATCAATACGGGGCATCCTATAAAACCTTCGGAGACTTTTTAAAAGTAAATACAGTTTCTGATTCCAGGCAGGTTGATGCCGAATACTATCAGGCATTTTGCGCCTTGAACCTTTATCATGCGGATGGTGAGAAATTGCTGGAGGACTTTATTGCCACTCATCCGGGTTATCCCAAGGCAATGATGGCCTATTACGACCTTGCCAACTTCTTCTACAGTGAAAAAAACTATTCTAAAGCATCTGGATATTATGCCAAAGTTGACTTTCAGTCCCTCAGCGCGGAGCAACAGACCACAGGCCGATTCCGATGGGGGTATAGCTTTTTCAGTCAAAAAAATCTAAAGGAATCACTCGACCAATTCAATGCAATAAAGGTACTGGGTGGCCAATATGGCCCTGCTGCCAGTTATTACGCCGGATTCATTGAAATGTCCGGCGGCGACTATGGCAACGCCTTGATCGATTTAAAAAGAGCCGAGACTAATAGTTCGTACGCCACCATCGTCCCGGTATTGATTACCAATGTGTATGCACGGCAGAAAAATGATGATGAATTGTTGAAGTACAGTGAAGTGGCATTCGCTAAAGAAAGTGTTGCTTCA
>JAYWDP010000133.1:0-6885 GCA_043779775.1 Cyclobacteriaceae bacterium | reverse complement strand
CCATTCACGATACGGAAGCACCGGCTTACAACTACAATGAACTGGGAGAATTGTATCATCATAAAAAAGATTTTGTACAAGCCGAAAAGTATTTACTTGCTTCACTCAGCGAGGCACGAAGGCTAAAAATCAGTGTGCTGATTCCTCGTATTCAATATCGGCTGGGAAGGCTCTACCTTGATAAAAATGATTTTGAGAGGTCACTCAAGTATTACGACTCGGTGATAGTACAACAAACCAGCATTAATAACCGATTCAGCCTGGCGGAATGCAGCCTGGGTAAAGGAATGGTTATGTCGCGGTCAGGTAATTACACCGAAGCCCTGAAATATTATTCAAACAGTCTCAATACGTCAAGAGAACTTCATGCGAGGAACTTGTCCCTGGCTTGCTACGAAGAACTTGCCTCCCTGTATGAGGTAAAGAAAGATTTCCAAAATGCTTTACACTATCACAAACTGCATGAGGCCCTCCGGGACAGTCTCTTTAGCGAATCTATCATTGAAAAACTATTTCAAAATCAAATGCGTTTTGAGACTGAAAATAAAGACATCGTCATCGCTGCGCTCAATCAGGCTCAAGAAAAGCAAAACTCTGAAATCCGCCGTCAGGAACTTGTACGAAACATTTTGGTCATAGTTGTTGTGCTGACCATTTTCCTATTATTTTCCGTGTACCGAAGTGGTCAAAGACGTAAACGGATTAACCGGCTTCTGCTTGACCACCAGGAGGAAATTAAACAAAGAAGTATTGAATTAGAACAACTCAACCAGGTCAAGGATAAGTTCTTTTCTATTATTTCCCATGATTTACGTTCCCCCATGAATGCCCTGGCTGGCACGCTGGATTTATTGGAACAAAAACACCTCTCCCCGGAGGAATTCGTCTTACTTTCACAAAATCTGCGAACTCAGTTTAACCACACACGAACACTCATTAACAATCTACTGAATTGGACACTGCTGCAAATGGATAAGTTGAAGATACAACCAGAGAAAGTTTTGCTTCAGGCAAAAGTGGACGAAAGTTTTGCCTCACTAAAAACGTTGTATCCTAAAAACATAGAAATGAAAAATAAGGTGGCCGACAGCATCATAGCGATGGCTGATCCCAATATTGTAAACCTGGTGCTTCGCAATCTTATTTTGAATGCTATTAAGTTCACCGAGACCGGTGGTCTCATTAATGTGAGTGCTTCAGAAAATGAGAATGAAGTATTGGTATCTGTTTCCGATAATGGTATCGGCATTAACCCCGAAGTAAAGGAAATGCTGTTCGTGAAGCCCTCTGGTTTCACCACACGGGGCACAGCCAACGAACGAGGCACAGGCATTGGCCTGATGCTCTGTAAGGAATTCGTTGAGAGAAACGGGGGCAAAATCTGGTTTGAAAGCGAGTTGGGGAAAGGGACAACATTTTACTTCACACTGCCCAACGCTGGTTAGCAGTACCTGCGGCTTACGACCTTATTATAAAGAATCAAAGAATAACAAGCAACTACTTCGGTGCCAGCCTCAGCACAATGCGATCAATTTCCTCAGTGATCCTGATTTGACAACCTAATCGGCTATTTTCCTTCACATGAAAAGCTTCCCCGAGCATGGCATGCTCAGCTTCGCTTTGCTCCGGCAATTTTGTTTCTGATTCAAGATAACACTGACAAGAAGCACATAAAGCCATGCCACCACAAATACCTTCCACCGGCAGTTCATAGGCCTTACAGATTTCCATGATATTCATGTTCATATCCGTAGGTGCTTCCAGTTCGTGGGAAACACCTTCCCGGTCAATGATGGTCAAATTAATAATGGGGTCCATATCTGTATTTAAACGGTAGATCCCTAAATCAGAATCCGCTTACGCCGTTAACCGTTGTGTACTTCAATACGTTCTTTTTGTTGGGGTAAATTCTGGCAAAGGCTGATTGTACGGCTAGCGTGCCTTCATGAAACCCACATAAAATCAATTTCAATTTTCCGGGATAGGTATTCATATCTCCTACCGCATAAATTCCTTTTCGGTTCGTGGAATAGTCGAATGTGTCAACTTTGACTGCATTCTTTTCTATTTCCAATCCCCAATCTGCAATGGGCCCCAGGCTTGGCGTCAACCCGAATAGCGGTATGAAGTGATCCGTTTCTTTTATAATATTTCCCAGCGTTGTGTGCTGGATGGTAAGCGACCCGACCCTACCGGTACCCTCCGGATGAATCTTCATCACCTCCGCATCGGTGATCAAATTTATTTTTCCCTGCTGAGCCAGGTCCATGACTTTTTGAACTGAGTCCAGATGCCCACGGAAAGAGGTTCGCCGGTGCACCAGCGAAATTTCGGATGCTATTTTGTTTTCTGCCAGATAAATGGTCCAATCCAAGGCTGAGTCCCCTCCTCCTGAAATAACAACTCTTTTCCCACGATAAAATTCCGGGTCCTTAATGATGTATTCTACCCCCCTGTCTTCAAACTGCAGCAGATTTTCAATAGGAGGTTTCCGTGGCTCAAAGACCCCCAAACCCCCTGCAATAATGATCACAGGGGCCTGGTGAACGGTTCCCCTGTTGGTAGTCACAATAAATTGATGATCGGCAGTTTCTTCCAGGCTTACCACGGTTTCACCAAGGGTAAAGGTTGGTTTAAATACAGAAATCTGTTCAGATAACTTTTGGACCAATTCTCCGGCGTTGATGATAGGGTAGCCAGGTATGTCATAAATGGGCTTTTTCGGATAAATCTCTATAAGCTGGCCTCCTGGAGTAGGCAATGAGTCAATCAGATGACACCTGAGCTTCAGTAATCCAGCTTCAAAAACCGTAAAAAGCCCTACAGGTCCGGCTCCAATGATCAATATGTCTGTTTTAACCATAATAATAAATCGGTGCGAAAATAATTATTTCCTTCTTGAATCCATTTGAATATAATTAATGCAAAAAAACATGGCATTCATTGTCATACAAATTAAACGACCTATGTCAGGATTGTTCATGTGTTTCTACTCATGTTTTTTGACCAGTTGGCCGAATAAAAGTAACTTTGGCTTTTGATCCGATGAGCGATTCCATTCTCCACGAGTGCGGCGTAGCGCTGGTGAGGCTGCGTAAGCCTCTCTCCTATTATATAGAAAAATACGGACCGACCTATGGGATGAACAAAATGTACATCCTGATGGAAAAACAGCACAACCGGGGTCAGGATGGAGCCGGCATCGCCAACATTAAAATAGACCAGGAGTCGGGGTTTAGGTACATCAGCCGGTACCGATCGATGAAAAGTCAGCCGGTAGCCAGCCTTTTCAAAAAGATAGGAAAGAAGTACAGAAAGGCGCAGAAAGCTGGAAAAGAAAAATTCCATGATGAAAAATGGTTAAAACGTAACCTGTCATTCTCTGGTGAATTGTGGCTTGGACATCTCCGGTATGGCACACACGGATTCAATAGCATAGAAAACATTCATCCCTTCCTCCGGCAAAATAACTGGCGCAGCCGTAATCTGGTCATGGCTGGAAACTTTAACATGACTAATGTAGACGAACTGTTCGACATCCTTGTTAACCTCGGCCAACACCCAAAAGAGAAAGTTGATACCATTACGGTCATGGAGAAAATCGGACACTTCCTGGATGAAGAGGTACAATTTCAATTTGAAAAATATAAAGACCAATTCTCCAATAAGGAAATATCTGATATTATTGAAAATGAACTGGATCTTACCCGCATCCTAAGAAGGGCATGCAAAGACTTTGACGGCGGCTATACCATGGCGGGACTCATCGGATCGGGATCGGCGTTTGTGGTACGCGACCCCAATGGCATACGCCCCGCCTACTTTTATGCAGATGAAGAAGTGGTTGTTGTAGCCTCTGAAAAGCCGGCAATCAAAACTGCTTTTAACATTGAGTACAGTCAGATAGAAGAAGTGAAGCCTGGTCATGCGCTCATCATTACAAAAAGTGGTGAATATGCCCAACATAACATTCTGCCAGTAGGTGAGAAAAAATCCTGCAGCTTTGAAAGGATCTATTTTTCAAGAGGAAATGACCCTGACATTTACCGTGAACGTAAAATGTTGGGAAAACTTCTCGTTCCGCAGGTTCTGAAAGCCATCAACTTCGATCTGAGGAATACCATCTTCTCCTATATTCCCAATACAGCCGAAACGGCCTTCTATGGGATGATGGCCGAAGTGGAGAACTACCTTGTCAAACGACAAACCGAAGTGATCATCGATGGTAAGCCGTCGGTTGATTCACTCGAAGACATCCTTGCATTTCGTCCCCGAATCGAGAAAATTGTAATCAAGGACGCCAAACTACGCACATTTATTGCCGGCGATGACTCGCGGGATGAATTGGTAGCCCATGTGTATGATACCACGTATGAAGTGGTGAAGCGTGACAAAGACACACTGGTGGTCATTGATGACTCCATTGTACGGGGTACTACCCTGGAGAAAAGTATTTTGAAATTACTGGACAGACTGGGGCCCAAGAAAATTGTAGTGATCTCCTCAGCACCCCAGATACGATTCCCCGATTGCTATGGTATAGACATGAGCCGGATGGGTGATTTTGTTGCCTTTCGTGCCGTCATTGAGTTGTTGAAAGAACAAGGGAAAGATTATTTATTGGGCGAAGTTTACGAACAATGTCAGCGTTCTTCTCAGGATGAGCAACCCGTGAACCATGTCAAAAAACTTTACGACCAATTTTCCTACGAGGAAATATCAGATAAAATTGGCGACATCGTCAGGCCATCAGATATGAAAGCGGAATTAAAAATCGTATTCCAAACCATTGATGCCCTTCACAAGGCCATCCCGAATCACTTGGGTGACTGGTATTTTACAGGAGATTATCCTACCCCTGGTGGCATGCGAGTAGCCAATCAATCCTATATCAACTACATGGAGGGAAGACTTGTAAGGGCGTATTGACTTCAACTACGATATGTAGTTGTATAGCAAAAAGCTTATTGGATTAGAATCTTCTGCCACAGGCCTCTTGAGGCATTGATGCGTACAATGTAAAGTCCGCTTGAAAGGGCGCTCAAATCAACATTAGTTTTAATTTTTCCGTTTTGATCAACCACAAAGGTGGCTTCAAAAACCGGAACTCCTGAAGAATTTAAAACATTGATGGGTATCTGGTCGCCTGGATTGGCGCCGATTAATTCAAAATTATATTTACGATCAATAGCAGGATTAGGGTAAACGCTAAATCTGGTTAGTGCATGAGTTACTTCCACTTTTCTAATTTCCGAATAGGTAACTTTTCCATCATAATCAGTTTGCTTAAGACGATAATAAGATGTACCCATCAAAGGGTTTTCATCGACTGCAATGTAATCGGTTCTTGAACCCTTGGTCCCTTGTCCTTTAACAATTTTCACCTTCTCAAATTTTTCAATATCCGAAGCGCGTTCAATTGTGAAGAAATCATTGTTGAGTTCCGAGGCTGTGGCCCAATTTAATTCCACTCCAACTGGTTGAAGAGCTACCTTAAAATTCAAAAGCTCTATGGGCAAAGAACTTAACGCATTGTCAGATCCTACATAAAAAGTATTATTAAAATTGGCAAATGTGAGATTTGAACGCTCAACCCTTGGATCTGTCAACGAGACTGAGGTAGCCACAACATGCGTATTGACTACTGAAGCTGCCAAACAGGAATGTAAATGGGCTAAACTAAAAACAACTCCCAATCCTGTACCACCATATCGAATTCCATAGGTTCCTGCACTGCCTGAGTGTGTAATAGCCCAGGAATCGTCACGTCTTGAAATGATGATTGTGCCATCCACTATGGAAACGGTGGTTACCGTTGCGAGAAGGGTATGGATCACCGATATATTGCCATTGCTGAGCGCAGTATTGCTCTTGCCTATAAAGAATGGTCTGAAGTCTATCACCGTTCCTACCGGAAAGAACCCATCCACATTATTGGCTGGCAGCACCCCAATGACAATGGCGGTTGTTGGAACGGCCCTGACGAAGGCGCCTGTGCCATACATCCATCCACCGGTAGAAGCCATGGAATGGACCAGGGATCCTGCAACACTGTTGGAAATTGTAAACGAAAAGCCCGCATTGTTGACTACGCCTGAAGTCATAGTGAGACGGTCAGTGGCCGTGGTGTTGCGCGCCAGTACAAATTGAGGCATGGTCGCAAAAGTATTGTTCAATACAAGTCTGTAAAAGGAAGTTGCTGTGGTTCCTCCAATGGTTTGTGATGCTGTGCTGCTATTGAATGTAACCCCTGTGGCTGGAGCGGTGGGGGTGAAGGTTCCGTTGTTGGTCCAGTTGCCTCCAACCGTAATATTTTGGCTATTTGCTGTTAGCGTACCCCCAGCGCTAATCGTTACATTATTTGAGACTGTGATAGCCTGTGTCTGCACCTGGGCGATGGGACTGTTGAAGCCGTTTACCGTCAAATTATAAATGGGAACAGTAGTGTCAATCCCAATCGTTTGGCCTGCCGGGGTAGATCCATCTCCAATTTGCAATGTACCCCCAGTAAATGTGCCGGTAGCAGATATGTTGTTGTAGCCAAATGTTCCTTGAGGTCTGCGTATGACCATAGTGCCGCCTGTCATTGTAAATTGAGATCCGGCATTGTTCATGGTAAATGGGTAAAATCCAGTATTACCAAGCGTTGCAAGCGTCACCACGCCGTTTGACTGTACGTAATTATAGTTCGACCCTCCTCTAACTCTGCCCGTCACGTTGAGTGCCCCACCATCAATCTGGATTAATCCTGCAGATCCATTATTTGCAAAGATGTTGTCGTCAATAGCAAAGCCAAAATTTACAGTACCCGCACTTACTTGTAGCGTGCCGTTAAAGGTCCAATTTATACTTACTGTACTGTTCATCGTTCCTCCATTGCACCAC
>JAYWDP010000132.1:0-2328 GCA_043779775.1 Cyclobacteriaceae bacterium | reverse complement strand
AACCGTCCCTGTTCCAGTAATTCCAGGGTATGCTGGTCATTATGGCATCCGCATAAAGCGACATTGCATCGGGGTCGCTCGGATACTTTTGACTCAGGGTCTTCATCGCAAGCCGGTAAGTCTTATTGAGTGAATCACGAACATCATAGGCATTTCCATTATATCGTGCCGACATGGCCTGAATAAAATCAATTTCCTTTGTCGTAATATTCTTGACCAATTTCTTTGCTTTGGAAATGGCTGTAAAAGCCATGGCCTCACGGTCCTTGGGATTCCAATCATTGATATTAGGTCCTAAAGCAAGAGCCTGACCCCAATAGGCCATCGCACACGTTGGTTCGATACGCGCTGCTTCCATAAATGAACGAAGTGCTTCTACATGATTGAATCCATAAATCAGACGGAGACCCTGGTCAAAGAATTTCTGGGTCAATGGATTTTGGACCGTTATGGCAAAATGCAAGTCACCAAGACCTTCGTGCAACTGCACGGGCAGGTAGGCAGTATCCAGGTTGGTCAGAAAAAAAGTACCACACAGGGTGATGGGTGGGTCAAAGACTATTTTTTTTGTTGCCTTCCTTTTGAAATCCAATGAGGAGAAAAGCGCTAGGACCAGAGCAGATGCCGTGAACAGAATTAGAAGTTTTTTCATGATGCATGGCTGTTAAGCTTAGAAAAACCAACCCCTTCACACTCCTTACAAAGGTTAATAAATGAATTTCATTTTTACAAGATTGGGTTGGTAATTTGTTGACTCGGGTTTGCCAGGGATATAAAAAAGTTGAGTGTCCCCCTTCGATTCCGGTCAGCGCGACATTGTTATAAATCTACTTCGAAGGATGTCAGGCTGGATAGTTCACCCCGGGGTGATACCCGTTGTTAATTCGTTGTTAATGAAGTGATGGGAGCTTGTTCGAAGAGAATGAATACATTTCCCGCAGATTTACACAGATTGAAGTCGCAGATTAAGCAGGTGGTTCAGCTACCCTGCTCTTTTACCGCCGGATGGCATGGCTGGTGGTGCTTGGCTTGATACATTCATATCATTTTATGGGCAGGGAAAATACTTTACCTCTACGGTGTGGTCGGGATGCTGGCATTCCTATTCCGGAAAATGAAACCCGTCTATCTCGTAATGGCGATACCACCGGTAGCAATCGTTGAGTTTGTAGCCTATACCATTTTCTTTCAGGATATCCGGAATAAACGATTGGCTTACGTGGAGGCGGTGGCTGTGCAAAAAGAAGACAGCCTGAAAATGACTGCTACCCAGCGTCAAGCCCTGACAGAATGGAGGCAAATTTGATCTTGTTGATATTCCAATCGGGATGGTTTGCCGGACTCTTTGGAAGGTTGCGTGCCGTGGGGCAAATGGCTTTTACCAATTATGTCACGCATAGCGCCATTTGTACTTTTTTCTTTTTTGGCTATGGCCTGAATTATTATGCGGAGTTCGAGTTCTATCAAATCTTTTTTGTAGTCTTTGGCATCTGGGTACTGCAAATTATCTACAGTCCGATCTGGCTCAAATATTTTCTTTTTGGCCCGCTGGAATGGTTCTGGCGATCGTTGACCTACTGGAAAATTCAACCCATGCGACGAATACCCTGATTGATCCGTTTTATAAAGCCGGGCCCTTCATAAATAAAACCAGTGTACACCTGGATCAGGTTTGCTCCGGCTTGTAATTTCTCAAGAGCATCTTCCGGACACATTATGCCACCAACGCCGATGATGGGGTACGATGGCCCCATCTGAGACCGGAGATATTTTATTATTTCCGTTGACTTTTGGCTCAGGGGTTTTCCGCTTAATCCACCTGCTCCGATTTTTTTCAGCGTATCTTCTTCGGTTACAAGCCCTTCACGGGAAATGGTAGTGTTGGTGGCAATGACACCATCTGTTCCGGTTTCTTTGAGAATGTCGACAATATCCTCCAACTGGCCCACGGTGAGATCAGGGGCGATTTTCAGGAGTATTGGCTTAGGGTTTTCTTTCTTTAGGCTCGCATCCTTGATGACTTGCAAGAGTTCTTTTAAAGGTCCCTTCTCCTGCAGGTCACGCAAACCCGGTGTGTTAGGCGAACTAACATTCACCACAAAATAATCAACCCAGGGGAAAAGCATTTCAAAACAGTACCGGTAGTCCTCAACCGCGTGGTCATTGGGAGTGGCTTTATTCTTGCCAATATTTCCACCCACGATCACATCGGAATTTCTTTTCTTTAGGCGCATGACGGCGCGCTCTACGCCTTCATTATTAAAACCCAATCGGTTAATCAAGGCCTCATCCTTGGCAAGCCGGAACAAACGTGGCTTATCATTGCCA
>JAYWDP010000131.1:0-2332 GCA_043779775.1 Cyclobacteriaceae bacterium | reverse complement strand
GATTTATCTGCTGAAGAAAAAATTGAACTCTCTGAAGCGCTGACCTCCATTTTCTATCACTTCCGACATGCCGATTCATCACGCATGCTCCGACTCGCTATCCGCACCGAAAAGCGAATTGCCAAATTTGGAGCCGATGTAGTACCCTTCCTCTTTAAGGAAATTATTGAAGTCGATGGTGAGTCCGCTGCGTATCTCGGAAAGGCATTGGCTAAGATCGGAAAGCCGGGTATTGATTACATTCAGCATGAATGGGACCATCACCTGGATAATGAACCGGCGCTTATCAACCTTTTACAGACCCTGTCATTTTTTAAAATTCCGGAAGCTGAAGAAGTCATCCCCCTGATTCTCAATGCTACCAAAAGTGAAAATTTCCAAATCACTTCAATGGCTTTGTACGCCTTGGGAAGGCTGGTTGAAAAATCCCAGTCTAGTAAAATCGAACAAAAGCTCCTGACCACGCTGTTTGACGTGGCCTTCAGTTTCTTATCAAGTGCGAAACCACTGGTACGGAAGAATGCCGCGCGCGCGCTGGGTAAAATGCTGCGAAGAGGACTCCTGTCAACAGAAAGTGAAAGAAAAGTATACAGGGCTTTTATGGCTATCATGGGCAAAGATGAACATCACAATTGGGATCGTGCATTTATTGTGCGTCGGGAAGCAGAAGATTTCCTTACCTACTTTAATATAGCTCCAGCGCCGGCCACAAGTGAGTATACCCAAAGTTTTCGAATCATTTCAAAACGGCTCCTATGTTCAAATACTTATCATTTTAATATAGAAGCACCCTTCATTGCACGAAAAATAGAAGCCGGCCAATTTATTATCATCAGACCCCATGCCACGAGCGAGCGCATTCCCCTTTCCGTTTGCGGTTGGGACCGTACAAAAGGTACTCTAAGCATTATTATTTCCGCTGTGGGGAAGACCTCCACCGAAATCAACCGCATGCGCGTCGGAGATACATTTAAAGATGTAGTGGGGCCACTCGGTGAGCGTTCCCATCTTCCCCAAATCATCGGCACCTGTGTGGTGATCGGCGGTGGCTACGGAACGGGTGCTATCATTCCTACCGCAAAAGACATGAAAGCCAAAGGGAATAAGGTGATAGGAATAGTGGGAGCACGCAATCAGGAGAGTCTGATCATGATTGATGAATTAAATGAAGTATGTGATGAGGTGCTCCTTACCACCAATGACGGTTCACGCGGTCAGGCGGGAATGGTGACCGATGCGCTAAAAGAAGTTCTGAAAAAAGAAAATGTAATCCATGTATTAGCAGTAGGCCCTGTACCGATGATGAAGGCTGTCAGTGAAATGACACGACCGGTAAAAATTGAAACGTTTGTGTCGTTGAACGCCATTATGGTAGACGGCACCGGCATGTGCGGTGCGTGCCGCGTATCCGTTGGGAATGAAACCAAGTTCGCCTGCTTCCATGGGCCGGATTTTGACGGACATCAAGTTGATTTTGATAACCTGATGAAACGACAGAAGATGTTCTTGAAAGAAGAGAAGCTCGCTTTTGCAACAATGGATCCTTTAAAATTCAATGCCCATGATCACTGATCGTCCAAAACTGAGCAACAAAGAAAGAATTCAGATTCAGCATCAGGAAATGCCCTTGCGTGATGCAGGAGCAAGAATAAAAAATTTCGATGAGGTGCCCATGGGTTATACTGCTGAACAAGCACGACTCGAGGCCATGCGTTGTTTGCAGTGCAAGAAACCCGCTTGTGTGGGAGCCTGCCCGGTGGGCATTAATATCCCTGCATTCATTAAACAACTTGAACAAGAAAATCCTGCGGGTGCGGCGAAGATTATTCGTGAGACCAATTTTCTTCCCGCTGCATGTGGCCGGGTTTGTCCACAGGACAAACAATGTCAGGCGGTTTGTGTCGTGGGGCGAAAGCATCATCCGGTAGGGATCGGCAACCTTGAACGCTATGCCGCCGACTTTGAGCGGATTCACCGTAAGCTGGAATTGCCCAATGTACTTCCTCCCACCGGAAAGAAAGTAGCCATCATTGGATCAGGGCCGGCCGGACTTACTGCAGCCTATGAGCTGACCATCAAGGGACATGAGGTAATCATCTTCGAAGCGTCCCATCGGGCAGGCGGCGTAATGGTTTATGGCATACCTCGATTTCGTCTGCCACTTCAAATCATTGATGAGGACATTAAATTTCTAGAAACCCTGGGCGTCAAATTTGTCTACAATATGGTCATCGGAAAAGTTCTCTCCCTGGACGATCTGCTCCAGCAAGAAGACTTCGATGCTGTCTTCATTGGGACCGGTGCCGGCCTTCCACGTTTGCTGGACATTCCA
>JAYWDP010000130.1:0-2335 GCA_043779775.1 Cyclobacteriaceae bacterium | reverse complement strand
GTAGTAACGAGCCGTGAAAGACCGGAGGCCTCACGAACCAATGAAGGATCGAACATTAAGTTGTTCCAAATGCTGTAAGGAGGATTTATCCAGCCTTACGATAAGCGGAACAGAGAACCAAAGTAGAAAAGATGATTGAGAAGGTAATCAACCGAAAGAACATGCTGAAGGCCTATCGTCAAGTGGTGTCGAACAAGGGTTCGGCCGGAATAGATGGTATGTCGGTAAAGGAATTATCCGGACACCTGAGAGAAAACAGGGACAGGATAGTGACGGCCATGGTCAACGGAAAATATCTTCCACAATTAATCTTAGGGGTAGCCATACCCAAGAGCAAGGGGAAGAAGCGCCTGTTAGGCATTCCCTCCGTAACGGACCGATTGTTACAACAAGCGGTCCATCAAGTGATCAGTCCCAAGTTTGAGTTGGAGTTCAAAGAACACAGCTACGGCTTCCGCCCCAATCGCAACGCACATCAGGCGGTACAACAAGCACAGAAGAACATCCATGAAGGTTATGATCACATCGTGGACATAGACCTGAAGAACTTCTTCGATGAAGTGGATCATTGTATTCTGATGCAACTGCTGTACCGCAAGGTGAAATGTCGCTTGACGTTGCGCCTGATTCGCAAAGGGTTAAGGGCCCCGATAGCAATAAAGGGGAAGCTGACCAAACGCAGAAAGGGCGTTCCTCAAGGCAGTCCACTTAGCCCGTTACTGTCCAACATCATGTTGCATGAGTTGGACAAGGAATTGGAGAGGCGGGGACTTCGCTACGTACGGTATGCAGACGACTTCAGTGTGTATACAAAGAGTAAACGCACGGCAAGGAAGGTTGGCAACGAGATTTATTTGTTCTTGAAGAACAAGCTGAAACTGCCCATCAACCGGGAGAAGAGTGGCATTCGCAGACCGTAGCATGCATTGTCTAATTGTTTTTTTCCATAATCATAAGTGTTTAAGTTTATGACTTGAAATTACTCAAACCAGAAATTTCTTGCCAGGACAATCAAGACGCTGAAACTACCAGAGGTTTTGTTCAACAACAATACATACGCATTGCGTATATATTGAATATTTAGTCGAATATACGTATTGCTGATATATCCATTTTAGCCGGAGGTTGTGGATACACACCCATCCTTGAAAAAGGAGTTGAGAAAGCGCTTATTATAACGCGACAATCTTACATGTATCAGTGGAATCCGTGGAAGTATATCTATCAGGGGCAAGATGCTCGGATATCAAAATAATTGGAAGGTACATTTGTGGATGTCTCAGAAGCACAATAAACACCAACAACCGATTCAGGACCGCTCTTATTAGTAAGACCTTTTGCTAAGAAAATTAATACCTTAAATTTGCGGTCTGTTTTAATCAGGGCCTGTAGCTTAACTGAATAAAGCATCTGACTACGGATCAGAAGATTCGGGGTTTGAATCCCTGCAGGCTCACTTAATAATGAGATGGTCGCCCAAAGGTGACTATCTCATTTCTGTTTTATGCCAATTCCATGGCAATTCTCCTTAAGAAAGTAGGCCAGGTCAAAAATGCCGGTTTTGCCCCTCGTACAAAAAGCCTATTTTTGGGGCTTTTAAAATAAGATTACCTATGTCGTTACGATCAGTGTTGTTGGCGGGCTTGGTTTTGACGGGAATGGCCACCTATGCCCAGGAAGGGCAGGAGCCTCAAAAGAAGAAGAAATCCTTTCGGCCCGATATTCCTGGCTCTATTGTCTTTGAATTTGGGATAAACCTGAAAACTGGATTGGTTCCTCCTACTTTCCAAAAGGGACTCTGGGGGTCGCGGACTGTCAACTTTTATTACCAGTATCCTATCCGTCTTTTTAAGTCCAATTTCAGCTTTATCCCCGGCATAGGATTGAGCCTCGAACGCTGGAAGTTTACAAACAACAATACACTCCCTAGCAAGCCTCTTGGCGATGGAACGTATCCGCTGGTACCCGCATCTACGGTATTGCCAGGGTCCATCGATCGGTCGCAATTGGTCAATAACTATATTGAAGCACCCATTGAACTCAGATACGATACCAATCCCGAAGACATCGCCAGAAGTTTCAATGTTTCTTTTGGAATAAGATTCGGAGTGCTGTATGACTCTTTCACAAAAATTGATTATCACGAAAACGGTGAAGCAAAAAGTATGAAGGACAAACAGTGGCATGGCATGGCCCCGACACGGTATGCCTTATATGGTCGTATAGGCATCGGTGGTTTCAGCTTCTTTTCTTATTTCAATATGATGCCCATGTTTCAGAACGGCAAAGGTCCTCTCGGCACGAACATGACATCCGCGACCCTGGGTATTTCGAT
>JAYWDP010000129.1:0-6929 GCA_043779775.1 Cyclobacteriaceae bacterium | reverse complement strand
ATACCGATGATGGCAGACAATCTAATCGGAGGACGGAGTTTATAATTCTGGAATTTTAGGACATTGGGTGCTTCATTTAGAAGTTCAGAATTATGAGTTATTGGTTATGGCGCAATTCATAACTTTTAATTCTAAACTCTAAACTTACTTACGTCTTCTGCTTTTTCTTCTTCGCAGAAGGAAACAATACATTGTTGAGAATTAAACGGTAGCCCGGGGAGTGGGGATATAAATTCAGATCAGATATTTTTCTTGGCCCCGGAGATCCTTCCGGATCATGACCGCTGTAAAAAGTCCAGAACCCTTTTCCAAACTCGTCATGGATATACCGCACCTTGTTCTCTTCCGTATTTTCACCCAGCACCAACACCCTTGGTTTAATAAGAAACTTATTAAAAGTTGATGTCTGTCCAAAAAATTCATGGATGACAGGGTCATGGTTCTGTATCAACATAGAAGCGATGATGTCCCACTTGGCTGAAAAGTCAAATAGCCGGAAATAGCTGTTCATGGGTTCATTGAAGTTAGGCCTCCCATTCGAGGAATTGATGTCGGAAAATTTGCGGGAATTCGATGGCTCCAGTGTAAAGTTTTCGAAGGCCAGCGTCTTTGAAAAATCCAATTTTTCCTGTGCCCCCGGATCCATGTCGTCACCGTCAAAGGAACTTTCGCTGATGTCTACGCCGTCGGCGGCCAACGCAATATCAAGTGTTTCGGCTCCAGAGCACATCGCAAACAGGTACCCGCCTCCGGCGCAAAATCCCTTTATTTTTTTTGCCACATCCAGCTTCATTTCTGAGACTTTGGCATAGCCAAGAGTGTGCGCCGTGATCTCCTGCATTTTAGCCTGGATCACGGCTGACTCCCTCCGAAGGAAGCGCCCGTGTTGTCCTGTAAAATCTTCATGATGTAGATGAAGCCAATCATAATTTAAAAGTTCGTCTTTCAATATTTCCTCATCATAAACGATTTTGTATGGAATCTCAGCATAATCCAGCACAGCAATGACGGCATCGGATTCATCTTCGATAATATCATTCTTGGGGGAATAGACGACGATACGGGCTGGGCGCTCCAGCCTGACTACATTCATATTCACTTCCGGCTTGGTTATTCCAGACAGGATTGACTGCGTCTTTGAGTCAGTCAAAAGTTCTGTAGTAACACCATGAATTTTGCATTCACCCTCTAATGAAGAAGAATAGGGTATTAAAAAACTTCCGCCCCTATAATTCAGAAGCCATTCTACCGGTGTATCCTTCTGTAAAGCGGAATATATAATACCGTATGCTTTCAGATGATTAGCCTGACTGCCATCCATGGGGATTAGGATGGACATAGCTTGACTGGTAAACTGAGAAAGAATCAGAATAAGGGTAAACCACCTTTTCCGCATAACTTTTTTAAGTAGAATTCCACCGAAGTTACCTAATATTTAAGAAAGCTTTCAGCTATTTCAGCATTGACTAATCTTCAAATTTTCAAATTGCTTCCGGTATTGTACCTTACCCACCGAACAAAAATGTTTAATGCCCGAAACTAAGTCTCCTGCCAAAATCGGACTGCTAACCAGTACAGCCCTTGTGGTTGGAAACATGGTGGGAGCGGGAGTTTTTTTATTGCCGGCATCACTCGCTGCTTATGGCGGCATCAGCTTGCTGGGATGGATCGGTTCTTCTGTCGGCGCCATTTTTTTGGCATTACTATTTAGTCAGCTGAGCAAATTAGTTCCAAATTCTATTGGTGGGCCATATGCTTTTACCCGTGTAGGCTTGGGTGATTTTGCTGCTTATCTGGTGGCCTGGGGATATTGGATATCCATTTGGTGCACCAATGCAGCAATCGCTGTTGCATTCGTCAGCTATCTGAGCGTATTCATTCCGGCACTGGCCACTAATACCATTCTATCAGTAGGCACTGGCCTCTCTGCGGTATGGTTGCTCACGTGGGTAAATGCCAGGGGTGTGAAAGAAGCAGGACTTGTGCAATTGATCACCACAATTTTGAAGCTTACACCGCTGGTGCTGATCGCCATCGTTGGACTTTTCTATATAGACTTCAATAACTTCCGTCCTTTTAACATCAGCGGCACTTCTGATTTCTCTGCCATTACGGCAACGACTACGCTGACTTTATTTGCCTTTCTGGGACTTGAAAGTGCAACGATACCCTCGGGAAACATCCACAATCCTGAAACGACTATTCCTAAAGCCACGATGATTGGCACATTGATTACCATTTTAGTGTATGTGCTCGGCACCATTGCCGTGATGGGTATGATTCCTGCACATGAGCTAAAAAATTCCAACGCCCCATTTGCGGACGCCGCCGCGATATTGTGGGGTGACAGCGCCCGCTATTGGGTAGCTGCCGGAGCGATTATTTCCACATTCGGAGCATTGAACGGGTGGATATTGTTACAAGGGCAGATCCCTTTCGCAGCCTCCCGCGACAAAATGTTTCCCTTCATATTCAGTAAAGAAAACAACAAAGGTGCTCCGGTGATGGGATTGGTTATTTCCAGTGTGCTGATTTCAGTTTTGATGATGATGAACTTTACCAAGGGTCTGACGGACACATTTACATTCATGATTTTGCTCACAACCATCATGGTGTTGGTGCCGTATCTTTTTTCAGCTGCATCATACGGCATCATTTTACTGCAGAATAAATTCTGGAGGCGGGACCTTATCAGCAAAGTTATCATTGCAGGGATTGCTTTTATTTATTCACTCTGGGCGGTTGTCGGTTCTGGTCAGGAGACTGTCTACTGGGGTTTTGTTGCACTGATTTCAGGGATCCCATTTTATGTTTGGATGAAACGGGGTCAAGGTTAAGTGTTGTGCCATGAAGCTTACTTGTCAATCGGAATACGGAGCTTTAAAGTCCGTGTTTATTAAAAATGCCGAAGATGCCTTCATTAATGAAGAGATTTTAGCGAAAGAGTGGAAGTCATTGAATTTTCTCAGCAAGCCCGATCTTCCATCAGCATTCACAGAATATCAGACATTCAAAAATCTGTTACAGGGTGATGGCGCTGAGCTTTTTCCATTTCCAAAAGATGAGTCCCTTTCCATCGATTCAATCTATTGCCGGGATGTGTCCATCGCAACAGACCATGGTATGATCCTATGCAACATGGGCAAGCGTAATCGACTGAAAGAGCCCGAGGCACAGCGAAGAGCATTTGAAAAACTTAAAATTAAAATTCTGGGGAGCATACAGGCACCCGGTACCGTGGAAGGTGGCGACGTAGCCTGGCTTGATGAAAAAACATTGGCAGTAGGCCTTACGTACAGGACCAATAAAGCCGGCATTGAGCAGCTAAAATATTTACTCAACCCTTTCAACATTGAGGTGATGGAGGTATTCTTGCCTCACTATCAAGGACCCTCCAATGTTTTTCACCTCATGTCTATATTGAGTCCCGTAGACAAAAATCTGGCTGTGGTCTATTCTCCATTGATGCCGATATATTTTCGAAATGAATTACTTGGACGTGGATATGAATTGGTAGAGGTGCCTGAGGAAGAGTTTGAAAGTATGGGCTGCAATGTGCTGGCCCTATCACCCCGCAAGTGCCTGATGGTATGGGGTAATCCTAAAACAAAATCTGCCCTGCAAAATTCAGGTTGCACCGTACTTGAGTATGAGGGTGCAGAAATCAGTGTGAAGGGCGGGGGAGGGCCCACTTGCCTGACACGGCCTTTTCAAAGACAGGTGTGATAATTCAAATTTCATATTTCATGTTTCAGATTGATCCAATGTTCAGGATTGGGTAATATGAAATCTGAAATATATAACATCAGTAATCAGGATGACCGATAGGCCATCTCATAGATTGATTTCACATGGGGTCCGAGAAATACGCGAGCGTAAATCCTGATGATGGCAATCCCATCAACGATGAAGCACAAGGAGATAAAGATCGCAAGCCAGGGCTGGTCCTCGCGAATGTGGGTAAAGATCAAATCTTCACCTATGAATGTAGGCGTGATTGGGAAGCCGGATGCACCCAGACAGGATAACAGGAAGACGAATGCAATTTTAGGATGTTTGTATGAATACCCATGAAACTGATCAAGGTCGATGCTTCCTTCTTTGTTTCTCAGTCTCCACAGGCACAGCAGACCCAGGATCCCGGAGACGGCCACACCACTTAGGTAAAGATGAATTTGTTCAAACTTGAAATCTTCGTTGAAGGCGATGGCTAATGCAATCCAAAAGTGACTCATAACAATCATCAGCCAACTCATCCTTGCCTGTTTACGTTCGGTAAAAGCTTTTAAGATCATGATTAACCCTATAAGGGAGAAAATGAGAGGAAAATATTCTAGCAGTAAGGGTGAAATCAGCTCTTTATGGTAGACGGCAAAAAGTCCTATCATATAAGTTGGAATGAAAAAGTACAGCAGATTGTTCAAGGTAAGGAAATCCAATTTGTTACCCATCCATTTCAATGGGTTCCATAGCCTTCTGTACATGAATGAATCAAGGTTCCATTCTTTGATGGATAAAATATACAGCGTGTGTTGGAGCTTCCTGGGAAGAGAATTTTCAAAGGATCTTGCACGGGGAGAAAAGTTGTAGAATTGTTCTCGGATCAGGTAGCTCACCACCGAAGGAGAAACAAGCAGCTGATAGGTCCTTAGAAATGCGTTTCCGGCAAAATGAAATAAGGCAAGATTCTCAAACCCCAACGCCATCTCGATAAAAATCAATCCTATTTGCGCGATAGAGGCATACGCAATCTGACTTTTTACAGAAGATTGAACGCGGGCAGTAAAGCTCGCAATGGTAGCTGTACATATTCCCATTACGACAATGAGAACGCGCACTGAAGTCTGATATTCCCAAAGAGGATATGTCCTGAGCATGATGAACACACCCAGGTGAACGGACAGAGAGCCATAAAAAATGGCGCTGGAAGGTGTTGGTCCTTCCATGGCCCTGGGAAGCCACGATGAAAACGGGAATTGAGCTGATTTGGCGGATGCCGAGATCAGTATCATTATTGAAATAAATACACCTACTATGGTGTGGGAAGTGAGCTCTGAATGAATCAGTTCATAGTTTCTCAACTGCAGAAAGGTGATATTTTGATCGAATAAATGATGACTTGCCCACATGGCCAGGATTAAGCCCACATCGCCGATCCTGTAAATAGAAAATACCTTCACAGCATTCTTTACAGGCAGGTACCGGTCGCGATAAAATGCGATTAATAAAAATGATGAGATACCCAATATTTCCCATCCAATAAACAACGTCTCGAGATTACCTGAAAAAATAACAATGTTGTATCCCAGGTAGAAAAACAGAATGGTGTTAAAGAAACGTTTATACCCACCTTCCCGGTGCATGTAGTAGCGACTATACATTGTCACCAGAAAAGTAAGCAGAGAACCAACAAAAAGATAAACGGCTGTTATTCTGTCAAAAATTATGGATAGAAAAAATTCATACTCGGTGGTTTCATACAAAATGAAATTTTGTACGCTCAACACAGGCTGGCCAATCCAAATCCAATAAACAATAAATACGAATGCAAATGCCTGCTGCAAGCCCACCGAGGTAAAGGCAGACCAGGATATTAAGTCCTCATTCTTGCCTGGGATCAATAAACTGATGCAATAGCCTACAAATGGAAGAAGAATAAAGTAGGGAAGAAGGTTCGTCATAATGTAAGCTTACTGAATTGCATAAACTGGAATATTATCATGGTTTGTTTCGATGATCGGTGTAATGTCAGTCACCGCGTCGATTTTTTTGGTCAACGGTTCGTAAATCGTAAACGATCCGTCTTTGAACAAACTGAATTCCTTTGTTTCAGGGTTAATGACAATCAATCTTACCCATTCGTTGATAAACCATTCGTATACGTCGTCGGCTTTTTTTATGGTTGCCAAAACAATTTCGGGAAAATGCTCAACGATAATGAGGAGTCTGACCGGGTCGTGAACTTCTATCATCTGGCTTGGGAGTCCTGGTCGCAAATCTCCATCAATACCGTTGGCAACACCAAACAGGCCCATGACATTATGAGGAAGCTTGGTACCAGCGCCTAATTTCTGATTGTCCACGCGGGAGAAGAAGTACTCAAGGTTGATGCCACCGCAAACAGGCCCCAGCGGCTTCATCACCCCGAATAAATATTTTCCATCGGGATCTATGCTGTAATCATAGGAATTCAGAAAGGACCTTCTGTCCAGAAAAAGACCTTTAGTCATCTCCCTTCTTCCAACAATGCAAAGAGTATTGGTAGCATGATTCAACTCCGGCCGTGGCTCAAACAATGACACCGATCTCAATCTGACTTTTTCATGAATTTTGGCTGGCTCACGTTTTGTGTTTATCGAAACGAATCGACGTGATCTTTCTTTGGCATTGGTGTCGAGGGCTTTTTCAAAGATGACTTCATTTCTCTCATGACTTTTCTGGTTAACCAGCGAAAGAGAATCTTCATCAAAAAAAACTATTTCATCGCGGGTCGTGTCATGCAGTCCGCCCAGAAACTGAGTCTCAGGTGGGATGACGACACCTTTCAAACGTAAGATCTCTCTTACACCTGGATGATTGGCCATGTAGCAAATGACCCTTGAATTTACAGATCCGGCCCTTCCTGAGCAGGCGCCGCAATCATAGGCTGCGTAATGCGGATTGTTTACGCTGCTGGATCCATGCCCGACCACATATACAATCGGAGCAAAATCTTTGACGAGCCCCGTGCTTTTTAATAGCCCCTCCAGTCTCAGCGCCATCTCATCGACCGCAAAACCTATCTGGAGTTCATTCTCGCGATCATCCTTATTTTTGTTTTCAATAGTAAGTTTTGAAGACTTATCCATGTGCTGAAAGGAGGATGCGGTAGCCGGGCCCATAGAGGGTCTGAAAATATTGATAAACAATCTTAGTGCTGCCCAGAATCC
>JAYWDP010000128.1:0-6941 GCA_043779775.1 Cyclobacteriaceae bacterium | reverse complement strand
GGCAGGGGATAAATATCAATACCTTAAATCTCAAGGGCGTTACGTTGGATAACCCTTTCAACATTACGATCACTCACACTGACCAGAATGGCTGTAATTCGCAAAACAATGTTCAGTACGTGGTGTATGATCATACCAAGGGTATAAAAATCAGTAGTATACCGGTTGTCGTTGCATTGGATCAGGGTCCGTATTGCGCATCCAATGTAAACTTCCAGATTGGTCAGACCCTTGCCGCACCTTCACCTGGAACGATTCGATATATTACCTTCGACAACCTTACTACCTACAATTTGGTAAGTCTTGTAGCAAAAATTCCGGTGACTTCGGTAGCAGGCCTGAAGCCTCCCATCTATATTAATCCGACCGATTTTGTTGCCGCCTGGCCTCCGATCATAAATGTGTTACCCCTTAAGGGCGCCAAACATACAGTAAGCCTGGTTGATTATTTCGATTACAGTTTTGATGATCATAGCATTGTTGATGCGAATACCATTAACGGCAACATCACGTACGTTTACGATTTATCCAAAGCGACGACGAATCCAAATTCCAACTTCGGAACGATATCTCCTGGTGTCTTTAAACAAGGAACGTATTATGGTGGAGGCACTTTAGGATTTGTTGAATTCACCGGAAACTTCAGAAACGTCTCCAACCCGGCAGTGTCCATCAATCGCAGGCAAATCATTGAGTTTTACATTCCCTCCGTTCCGATTGTTGAAATGGTAACGCCTTACTCTTCATTGGAAATTACTGACCCAAACAACGCACCCGGCTCTGGCGGGGCAATGGCAGGACCCAATAATCCGGGTACCATGATTTATTGTCAGGGAGGCGGGCTCATTAATATCAATGGCTTGCCAGCGGCGGCGGCTAATAAATCAATTGGTACTTTTACGCTGGTGAAAATTCCGTCAAATGTCGTTATCTATGATAAGAGCCTCTCGATTATTCCGGCAGGCTTTACGGATAACAGTAACGGAACTGCGGTATTAGACCCCAACCTGATAACGAACGCTTATCAAGACATTAAAATCATATATACCTATAAGGAAAATAATTCTCCTTGTACAAATTCAGGGTATCAAATCATAAGGGTGACTCCAAATCCGGTTGCTTCCTACACAGAAGTAAGTCTTCCAAGTTTTTTCGTCGATGCAACGGTTCCTACTGCCTTTTGCCAAAATCAAGCCGTCGCCTTTGATGGTTCCGGATCTACAGTAACAGGCGGCGGAGCAACCCTTCAACGTTATACCTGGAACTTTACCGATGCTACTAATTCTGTAAGTTCTAATCCTAACGTAGTCAGCGGCCCTGCGGGTGCCCCTGCTGTACCCGGTCCTCCCATAATTGCCGCTGCCGGCACGGCCGATAAGCCCATACATACATTTATTCAATCAGCATCTTACAACCCAACGCTGATAGTCACTTCTAATTTCGGCTGTAGTTCTCAACCTTCCATTAATCTGGTTAAAGTGGGTGGTATCCCTGTCGTTAAAATGAAGTTTGATGGCATTCATGTCGGACCAACACCCGCTGATGAATTCCATTTCCAGAGCAATGGTTCAACCATATCTGCAAACGATAATTTTAAATCACTGGATTGGACTTTCGGTGATCTCACACCGAATTTGATTTTCGCTCCTCCAGGATCCCCAAGTGCTGGTACTGACGCATCGTTCAATTCAACCATTTTCGCTCATAACTATACCACTCCGGGACAAAAGGTTTACGATCTCAAAGTGACAACAGGAATTGGCTGTGTCAATAGTCTCTTCCTTGACAACAAGTATCATCCAAATTCTCCTGTGGGAACTCCGAACCTGACCGACCCTGATAATGCTCTGTTCAGGACACTTATAGTACTCGATTTGGTTCCTGTAGCTAGTTCATCGGCTGGTTATTATCAGGATTTTGAGGGCTCACTGCCTGGTAATTGGGTACCCTGGTTTGCCAGCAACTCAACTTTCCCTCTAACTCTTCCTGCGCCATCGGTCTCATGGATTTTGGCTAACACTGCCGGTAATTATGGAACATACGCTAAGCCTGACCCGACTTTAAATGTTATAAACGGTGTTGGTTTCTTTAGAAACAGGAATTCTACAACCGGACTTTATACTGGATTTGAACGATCTGCACTTTACTCTCCAAGTTTTGATTTGTCGGCATTGTTGACTCCGATGATTTCTTACAATAGCCTGGTGCAAATGGAGAATTCTGATGGGGTAATTCTTGAGTATTCAACTGATAATCTCAATGTTACTGACCCAAATAAAGTATGGAAGGTTTTAGGTCTGGCCATTGGGGAGGGCGTGGGCTGGTTTCCCGATAAGGGTATTGCATCCAAACCCGGCAAACAGGTCGGAAATGATTTCGGATGGAGCGGCAGTGGAAATCAAACCTGGTTCACCTCTAAACATACATTGGACGAAATTCCAAATGGAATTTTCCCCACACTACCTAAAAACGTAGTGCTGCGGTTTGCTCTTGCCAGCGCCAAGTCCATTCCTACATTTGAAGGATTCGCTGTAGATAATGTGAGGGTAGGCGAAAGAACCAGAACTATCCTGCTGGAAAGTTTCATGAACGCTGCCAATAGCAGCCCAAGTGCCAAAGAAAAGATCATGAGTGATTCGATCGCTTTGTTTTATCCTGCAGGTTCCATTGGAACGCAGGTGATCAAACTCAATCACCATGTAAACTTCCCGGCCAATGATCCATTTAACCTGGACAACCCGGCGGATCCAAGTTCACGGTCATTGTACTACGGCATTGAAACTACTCCTAAGTCCAGACTGGACGGTGCGAAGGATCCAAAAGACCGTAATTTTAGCGCCTGGAGTAATACATCTTACGGAATCAGGAGTTTAGCGCTGGCCCAGGCAGCCATCACTATCAATACTTCTACGCCAAGTGCAGGCAAACTAAAAATTGACGTTAGTGTCAAGGCGATTTTCCCTTTGCCCGCCAATACTATTCTGCATGTTGTTATCGTAGAGGCTTTGGTAAAAGACACCGATCTTAGTCCAACGCAAAAGGCATTGATTAAAACAGGGGAAACTAATTTTGAATACGTTCCTAAGCAGTTCCTCACTTTAGATTTAAGTAAATCACCCGCTGCTACCATTTTGAGTGCATCCGGTACAAGGTTTGGCACAATTCTTCCGGTTGGATCAACGAACAATTATTCATTTGTGTGGACTCCTGAACCAAAGAAATTATATGGGCTACCCAATGATCTTGCTGTGGTGGCTTTTGTTCAACAAGAGAACGGAGCTCGGGAAATTTTCCAGGCAAACCACAAAATCGGCATCAACGATCCGGTTTCTCCAGTGGTCACCGGCCTGGAACCAATCTCTGCTGAAGATATCACTGTCTACCCCATCCCTGCCAACCATGAAATGCATATTCAGTTGCCAGGAAAATTAGGGCAACCGGCAGGCCTGCAAATGATTGATCAGGTGGGACGGACCAGCGTAGCGGAAACAATTCCTGAAGGTGCCAGCTCTAAAACGATCAATACCCGCGATCTGTCGCCAGGTGTTTACATCCTTATGATTGATATAGGGAATGGGAATATCACGAGGAAGAAAGTGATGGTGGTACATTAAGTTCAGAGTTAAGAATTAGGAGTTATGAGTAAAGGGGCTGCCTTGAAAGGTGGCCTCTTTTTTTTGAATAGTTAATAACTTCAAAATGAGAGGATGGATTAATTAAAATACAGTGCGAAACTGGTCGCTGGATTCTGGTGGCTGGTACATAAGGTTGCGGAGGAATTCCGTTAATGCAGAACATAATTCCGCAATGCGGTCCGCCCTGCCAGAATCCAGAATCCTATATCCAGTATCATTTTCAAAAACCCCTTTCTTGACAAGAAAAGCCCCCATTTCTTTTTCCTCATTAATTTTCTTTCTTCTCCCCTTTGCTTAATTTCAGGCTGCATTCAACACCCTCATTTTCAAACGCTTTCATGGAAATATTTCTCAAAGCAGACGCCTGGCTGGCCCTCCTCACTCTCTGCTTTCTGGAAATCGTATTGGGGATTGACAACATCATCTTCATTTCTATCGTCTCCAACAAACTCCCGGAGGAGAAACGTGCCCGCGCCCGCAACATCGGCCTGGCACTCGCCATGATCGTACGCATTGCCTTCTTGCTGGGCATCACCTGGATCATAGGATTCACCGAACCACTCTTTGAAATTCCTGCCAGTTGGTTTGTGACCCACGATACGCCGGTGAGCGGCCGCGACCTCATCCTTGGCTTCGGCGGCCTCTTCCTTATCGCCAAAAGCACTATGGAGATCAACCACGAAATGGAAGGTGATGACGACGATGACGATGGAGAAAAAATCGCTGCTAAAAAAGCGGCGATAACACTGTCAGGTACCGTCGTTCAGATCATATTGTTAGACATCATTTTCTCCTTTGACTCCATCCTGACCGCCGTAGGTATCGTTGACCGTGACAAGGTCATCATCATGATCCTGGCGGTAATCGTTTCCATCATCGTCATGATGTTCTTCAGTGGCACCATCAGCCGGTTTATTTCTCAGCACCCCTCCATGGAATTGCTGGCCCTGGGATTCCTGATCCTCATAGGATTCATGCTCTTCCTCGAAGCACTCCACTACGTGATCCCCAAAGGGTATATCTATTTCGCCGTGGCCTTTTCCCTGCTCATCGAACTCACCAATATCCGTGTCAAAAAGAAAAGGAAATCAAAACCCGTCAAGTTAAATAAGCCTTTCACGGAAGAAGAGATGAATGAAGCCGTTAAAAACCTGGAGAAGTAAATGTATCTTTTGCTTTTTGGTCTGGCTTCTTAATTTTGCGTACACTAAAATAAATTCATTATGTCAACAGCTTCTGACCCCCGTTATCCCATCGGCAAATTTGAACCCAAGGAAAATTATACGTTGGATGAAGTGAGCCTAAACATTCAAAGGATAGAAACTGCACCGGAGAAAGTGGAGAAGGCCTTCCAGGGTCTCTCCCCTGCGCAATGGGATACTCCTTACCGCGAAGGAGGTTGGACGGCCCGACAGGTGGTTCATCACATGGCCGATAGCCACATGAATGCTTACATCCGGTTTAAATGGACGTTGACGGAAGATGCACCGCTGATCAAAGCCTACAACGAAAAAGCCTGGGCCTTGACCCCGGAAACCCACGCTGATCCAAAACTTTCTATCACGCTGTTAAAGGCCCTTCATGCCAAATGGGTGACCTTAATGAAAGGATTGTCTGCCGAAGATTTATTAAAAGTTTTTACCCATCCCGATACCAAAAAAATGGTTCCGCTGGATCGCCTCATCGCCATGTATGCCTGGCACGGGGAGCATCATGTGGGACATATTGAGTTAGTGAAATAATAAGGAATATTTTGAAGTGGTATTTTATTTGAAGTGATTCTGGATGCTGGTAACAGGCAGAGCAATCTAATTTGAAAGAGTTTGTAAGCAGTTGCCAGCGCCCTACCAGAATCCAGTAACCAGAATCCAGCTCTTAGCATGCCCCCCTACAATCCACCTGCCATTCTCTTCAACAGGCATCTCGAAACCATCTACCCTTCCCTG
Source organism: Cyclobacteriaceae bacterium (assembly GCA_043779775.1). GTDB lineage: Bacteria > Bacteroidota > Bacteroidia > Cytophagales > Cyclobacteriaceae > ELB16-189. Next base: position 1,360 of record JAYWDP010000128.1, on the reverse strand, counting down.
CTTCGTAAAGTTGACTTCCAGTCCCCCGAGGTTGAAAGAATCACAACGCCAGACGATGATTTCCTGGACATCGATTGGTATCATCAAGGTTCTTCTAAATGCATTGTCATTAGCCATGGTCTGGAAGGAAATTCCAGCCGGTCGTATGTGCTGGGGATGGCCAGGGCATTCTTTACAAAGGGCTACGATGTGGCTGCCTGGAACTACCGGGGTTGCAGCGGCGAAATAAACCGGCAACTGCGCTTCTACCACAGCGGAGCGACGGATGATCTGCATGGGGTCGTGTGCCACGCGGCAAAGCAATATGATGAACTTGCTTTGATCGGCTTTAGCCTCGGTGGGAACCTCACCCTCAAATACCTGGGCGAGGGGATAGTCCACCCCTCGGTAAAGAAGGCCGTAACCTTTTCAGTCCCCATGGATCTTCACATGAGCAGCCTGGAGATCGGTAAGCCCGGCAATTGGATTTATAGAGAACGCTTCCTAAGAAGCCTGAAGAAAAAAGTAAGAGAAAAAGCTGCCATTCGCAAAGATTTAAAAATAGAGAACCTGGACCGTATCAAAACGCTGATGGAATTTGACAATGTTTATACCGGTCCGCTACATAACTTCAAGGATGCGATCGACTATTATACGAAATCCAGCTCCATTCATTTCATCCCGGCCATTGCCATCCCAACCCTCATCGTGAATGCGCTGAATGACCCCATTCTCAGCCCCAGTTGCTATCCGCTAGAGCGATTTAAAGAAAACAAAAAAGTACATTTTGAATTTCCCGGGCGAGGGGGCCATGTGGGTTTTGCCAGGTTTGGTAAGAATAGTTTATATTGGTCTGAGATGAGGGCTTTGTCATTTATAGAATCCGAATAAGCATGTTCATCCGGTATTCATTGACCGCCACAGCGGATGACATTGGGCAAAGGTTTGCCCTTGAGGTTCCTAAAGGCTACGAGCCTCAATACAATGCATCGCCGACCCATCTTCTCCCGGTCATTACGGATGACAGTCAAAAAGGTCTTTCTTTTTTTTACTGGGGAACGACTCCTTTGATGGCCAACCAGAAATCCCTCGGTGAAAAAATTATCAATACCAAAGCAGAGTCCATTCGTGAGAAACAAGTTGCTCGCAAAAAGTTTAAAGAAAGAAGATGCCTTATTCCTGCCGACGGGTTTTACGAATGGAAGAAGACCGGTAAACGCACGAGCATCCCCTACCGGTTTACATTACAAGATAAAAGCATGTTTGCCCTGGCTGGCCTCTGGGAAGAGTACGACGACGAACATGGGGAAATGTTTCATACGTTCTCCATCATCACCACGCCGGCTAGTGAAACCGTGGCCGTAATCACTGAACGCATGCC
>JAYWDP010000127.1:0-6947 GCA_043779775.1 Cyclobacteriaceae bacterium | reverse complement strand
AAAGATCGTACTCAAAAAAACAATTGGAAAAATAACGGCTTACCAGATCCAGATGCTTGTCAACGTAACCATCAATACATTATGCTCTATGGAGCAGGTTATTGAAAAACTCCTTGAACAAATACCCCGTTACCAGAAACAAATCCAAAATCAGCTAAAAATGGTAACATGACAAAGTAGGATTATTTGCTGCATCATTGGCTTCAGCTTGATATTTCAGCGGGCGTGAGCCGGTTACAAGAGCAGAATAATTTTTTTGCTTCGTCAGGTATTTCTTTCCGGTTGCATTGAAAGTGGCCGGTACAACGGATGAAGAATATCTTAGTGGATCAATTGATAGATTAACAGATACGATCCGCAGCCCGCAAAATATCCCATCATGGCGATCAAGCTGATTCGTTTCATGTACCAAATGAAATCGATCTTCTCCATGCCCATGACGGCAACGCCTGCCGCTGAGCCGATGATCAGAATGCTCCCACCGGTTCCGGCACAATAGGCCAGATATTCCCAGATGAAATGATCCATCGGATAAGCATCCAGACTGTACATGCCCATGCTGGCTGCCACCAGAGGAACGTTGTCAATGACTGCCGAAAGCAATCCAATGAGTGTCACAATAACTGATTGACTCCCTACGACTTGGTCAAGCCATGTGGCAAAATGGTGGAGAATCTCCATGGACTCCAGGGCGGCGACCGCTAATAAAATTCCCAGGAAGAACAGTACGCTGGAGGTATCAATACGCTGAAGTGCCCCGGCAGCGGTGTAAGGTTTGCGAAGGGCCTCGTCTGCATGAGGGTTTATCATTTCAGATACGACCCACAAAATTCCCAATCCCAGTAACATACCGATGTATGGCGGCAGGTGGGTAACAGTTTTGAAAACAGGAACGAAAACAAGCGCACCAACGCCCAGCGTCAGCATGATGGAACTGCCTTTCACTTTCTCATGTCCATAACCAACATTTTCATGTGCGGGATTGGGCGTCTCGCCCAATGTGCCTTTCAACGTAAAAGTCAGATACAGTAATGGCACCAGCATACAGAGCACGCTCGGTATAAATAGTACCTCCATGATGTTGACTGTGGAAATTTGTCCCCCAATCCAAAGCATGGTGGTAGTCACATCACCGATGGGCGTCCAGGCACCTCCTGCATTGGCCGCGATGACGATCATTCCTGCAAAAAATAACCTCATGTCCTTGTCCGGAATCAATTTTCGGATCAGCGAAACCATCACGATGGCGGTGGTAAGGTTGTCAAGTATCGAAGACAAAAAGAAAGTTACCCAGCAAACCAGCCACAGCAATTTCACCGGATTTTTTGTCTGAATACGGTCGGTGATTAACCGAAAACCCTGGTATGCATCCACCAACTCGACAATGGTCATGGCGCCCAGCAGGAAGAAAAGAATGGAAGAAATTTGACTGAGATGGTCTCCCAGGCGGAGGCCTACTTCATCGGAGTTTCCGGAGCCAACTGCATAAATGGTCCAGCAGAGAACGCCGGTGAGCAAGGCGGATGCTGTCTTATTGATTTTAATGGAATGCTCCAGTGCGATGGCCAGGTAGCCAACCACGAAGACGAGAATGACAGTGACTTCCATAGCAAAAGTTTTGGTCGCAAGTAAAGATATGCGAAAAAATGCTTTTTGAAAGTTATGTCAAGAATAAAATTGGATGAGTGGGCCAGACAAAAAATTTATCTAATCAAAATACAAGGGTAGCAAACTTCCATTTCCAGCTAAAATCAATTATTTATCCATTTGAAAACCTTACGGTTGTCAGGATTTTAACCAGTTGGAGGGTCAGTCTGATCGGAGTCGAAGACAGACTTGATGAAATCCACAAGTAGTCAACTCCCAAAAAAAAACTTGATTAATTGTCTCCTGTTAAAATCTGTGATGTCTCCCTTCGACTCCGCTCAGGGTGACTGTGTTGATGAGTCGACCAAATTGAGAGATGCTTTAACATTTATTTGCTTATTCTCCGAGATTGAAAAGTCCCTGGTTCAGCAGCTTGAGTGATTTTTCTTTTTGGGCTGTGTCTACCAATATGGAGATATTGTTATGACTTCCCCCATAGGAAACCATGCGAACTGGAATGTCGGCCATCGACTTAAAAACATCATTCAGTACACCTTTCTTTTCTACGAGCTTGTTCCCCACGATGCAGATGATGGTTTGATTTTTATCAATGGCGATGGTGCCGAATTTCTGGAGTTCCTGCGTAATTCCTTCGAGGTGACTGGCATCGTCGATCGTTACCGAAACCGCCACTTCAGAGGTGGAGATCATATCAATCGATGTTTTGTATTTCTCAAACACTTCAAACACAAGTCGGAGAAACCCAAATGCCAGGAGCATGCGGGACGACTTGATGTTGATGGCAATGATGCCATCCTTGGCGGCGATGGCTTTGAATTGACCACTCGTTCCCTTGTCGCTGATGAGGGTGCCAAAAGCTTTTTCATCCATCGTATTTTTCAGTCGTACGGGCACGCCGTATTTCTGGGCGGGCACGATGGTGGAGGGGTGCAAAATCTTTGCTCCGAAGTAGGCCAGCTCCGACGCTTCGTCGAATGTAAGCTCGGCAATCGGCAAGGTTCTTTTCACGACCCGTGGATCATTGTTGTGCATGCCATCAATGTCCGTCCAGATTTGAATTTCTTCTGCCTGGATGCCGGCGCCAATCAGGGAGGCCGTATAGTCGCTGCCGCCCCGCTTCAGGTTATCGATTTCGTTGCGGTGATTACGGCAGATATAACCTTGGGTAATCAATACATCGACCTGACTCATGGAAGGCAGGAGGGCTTTCAGCCGTTCGCCAATTTTTTCCAACTCAGGTTCCTGGTTTTCATCTGTGGACATGAAGTGAAGTGCCGGTAAGAGGCGTGAATCAATTTTTCTTTCGCGTAAGTGGTAATAGAAAAACTCGGTAGAGGCAAGTTCCCCCTGGGCCAGCAGTTCACGATAGCTGCGGTCATCAAAAGTTCCCGCCGCCAATAAACGTATCAGGCTGAAGTAGCGGCTAACGATATCCAGTCCGATGGCTTTATATTCGGACGAAGTGAAAAGTTCACTGGCATATTGGATGTAATGTTTTTCCAGTTGGGCGATTTCAGTTTCGCCATTCTGGGTTTTCCCCGCCAGTAAATTTTCCCCAATTTTTACGAGGGTATTGGTGGTGCCGCTCAGGGCAGAGAGCACTACGATCTTTTTGCCGGGAGTTCTCAATACGAGATCAGCCACTTTTTTCAGCCGCTCCGGCTTGCCTACGGACGTGCCCCCAAATTTTAATACCAACATAGATTAGCCTTTAAAGAAGGCTGCAAATATAAAGCATCAGAAGTTAGTTTTGTCACAAGACATTAAGGCACAAAAGCTTTCGCAAGTATTTCTTACTGCCTTCGTGGCTAATAAATCACTTTTGAAAATAATAGCTACTCCTGTCTATTTCCTGGGATGATTTGGAATCAATTACTTCTTCACTTCTTCAAACTCCACATCCGTAGCATCACTGCCACCGGGAGTGCCACTACCGGAAGCTCCGTTGTCACCACCCGTATTCGCACCAGATTGCGGTCCGCCGGCATTAGCACCTGCACCGGAAGCATACATTTCCTGGGAGGCTGCCTGCCATGCGGTATTCAATGCAGCCGTTGCGTTGTCAATGGCGGCAAGGTCCTGGCTTTTATGAGCTTCCTTCAGTTTTTCAAGGGCGCTGCTGATGGCGGCCTTGTTGCCTTCCGAAAGCTTTTCACCATATTCTTTCAGCTGTTTTTCTGTTTGGAAAATTTGAGAATCAGCCTGATTGATTTTCTCAATCTTCTCTTTCTCTTTCTTATCGGATTCAGCATTGACTTGTGCTTCCTGTTTCATTTTCTGGATATCCGCATCGGTCAGTCCCGAAGAAGCTTCGATTCGTATCTTCTGTTCTTTGCCAGTGCCCTTGTCTTTTGCCGACACATGAAGAATACCGTTGGCGTCAATATCGAATGTTACCTCCACTTGAGGAACACCCCGGGGTGCAGGTGGAATTCCATCCAGGTGGAACCTTCCGATGGTCCGGTTATCTTTTGCCAACGGACGTTCGCCCTGCATTACGTGGATCTCCACCGATGGCTGGTTGTCAGAGGCGGTTGAAAACACTTCCGATTTTTTTGAAGGAATGGTGGTGTTCGATTCAATCAATCGCGTCATTACGCCGCCCATCGTTTCGATACCCAGCGAAAGGGGGGTGACATCCAACAGCAACACATCTTTCACTTCACCAGTGAGTACCCCGCCTTGAATGGCTGCACCTATGGCCACCACCTCATCGGGGTTCACACCTTTTGAAGGTTTTTTGCCGAAGAATTTTTCTACCTCTTCTACGATCCGGGGAATGCGGGTTGATCCGCCTACTAAAATCACTTCGTCAATTTGCCCCACCGATATACCGGAATCCTGTACGGCCTTGCGGCATGGCTCCAAAGTTCTCTTAATAAGGTCGTCGCAGAGTTGTTCAAATTTCGCACGACTGATTTTTTTCACCAGGTGCTCAGGTACTCCATCCACGGAAGTGATATAGGGTAAATTGATTTCGGTCTCTTGTGAACTGGACAATTCAATCTTGGCCTTTTCAGAAGCTTCCTTCAGGCGCTGGAGCGCCATGGGGTCTTTGCGGAGGTCGATGTTTTTGTCTGATTTAAACTCATCCGCCAGCCAATTCATGATGCGTGCGTCAAAGTCATCCCCACCGAGGTGCACATCCCCATTGGTAGATTTCACTTCAAAAACACCATCACCTAATTCTAGTACGGAAATATCGAACGTACCGCCGCCGAGGTCGTACACGGCGATCTTCATGTCTTTGTTTTTCTTATCAAGGCCATAGGCCAGGGCGGCAGCGGTAGGTTCATTGATGATACGCTTAACATCCAGACCGGCGATTTGTCCGGCTTCTTTCGTCGCCTGACGTTCTGCATCATTAAAGTAGGCAGGAACGGTAACGACTGCCTCGGTCACGGTCGTGCCCAGATAATCTTCTGCCGTGCTCTTCATTTTTTGAAGAATCATGGCAGAAATTTCTTGCGGAGTGTACAGACGGTCGCCAATGCGGACCCGAACGGTGTCATTGCTTCCGCTTTCGACGGCATAGCTTACCATTTTCATTTCGCCACTGACATCCTTAAAATTCTTGCCCATGAAGCGTTTGATGGACTGTACCGTGTTTTTCGGATTAGTGATCGCTTGTCTTTTGGCAGAGTCGCCTACCTTACGCTCCCCTTTGCCATTGTCTAAAAACGCAACGATTGAAGGGGTCGTTCTACGCCCTTCGCTATTGGCAATGACCACCGGTTCGCTGCCTTCCATGACGGCGACACACGAATTGGTGGTTCCCAGGTCTATTCCTATGATTTTTCCCATGATATTTTCAGTTTTTTGATTTCAAGTCATTCACCCATGCTCAAGGGCTATGCCAATAGGAATTTGGCGACTGGAAATGACACAATGGCAGAATAATTCAGTGATTTCTCAATCCAAAGGACCTTTTTTCAAGCATTTTTATTACAGACCGCTGAATTAAAAATTGTTATTGTTTCCTGCACTTATCCGTAATGTTTTCCTTAAAGGATTTGTCATCCTTCATTATCTTGAAAAACTCTCCCAGATATTTTTTCGTGTCCGCAAAATCCTTGGGCGTAAAATCTTTTTCAAAACCGTTCATCACACCTATAATCTTTCCTTCTTTTTCAATAATCTGTTTACGCACTTCCTGTGTAATCGGTTCATTCCGGCAAAAGCCCCGGTACAGCCGTTCGCGCACACTGGAAATTCCCAGATCCGCATTGACTTCTGCATAGGGAGGATTTACAAATCCAGACATGTCAAAATCGTAGGTGAGTGGAATATATTTCTTGGGTGCTATGAAGATTAGTTTGGCGTTATGTTGAAATGCGGTTGACCAGTCCGTGTTGCCGATCATGAATTGAAACAAATCGTGGTACAAAGCGGCGGTATCATTCAACGCCAGCGGGTGTAACTTCGTTTGCATCACTTTGGCATGGTTGCGGTTTGCAACCAGATCGTCGTCTTCAATCAGGATTCCGGTTAGCTGAAAATTTTTAATTTTCTTTCCGTCGACTTCCGTAAAGTCCACATGGGCAAGGCGCGAATTAAAGTAATAGGGTGTAATTTGTTCATACATTTTATAGGCTATGAATTCCTTCAGCACGAGGGCATTTTTCCCGTCATTATTCTGGCAAGGCAAAACCAGCTTTAAACTTTTGTTCCCTTCCAGGATCGTACCCTTGGCATTGGGTTTACTTACCTTGATTCGCATGGGAGAAAAATAGCAGTTACTTCTGCGGAAAATTCCGCGGGCCCTGGTGTCAATTTTCAATGAGTCCCAACTCCCACTTTCATTTTTAATATGAAGCAAAGTGGATATATAAGTTGAATCATTGGTTTTCTTTTTAATATCTTTGATTGAGACCTTTAATTTTATGTCAAGGGCATTCGATTCCTGGAATAGCTTGGTGAGTTCGGATTTTTGTGCTTTCAATGAGATTGTGAGCAGTCCGAAAAGGAGGAGGATAATGAGTTTTTTCACGGTATTTCTTTTATAATGGTGTAAAGATTTATTTAAGGCTATGAAAAAATACTTACAGATCATAAATATCAGGACTTTTCAGGTTTTATTAATCTGCTTTGCCACATCTTTTTTGGTCATTTATTACAACGTCGAATACAATTTTGACCTTACGGTCATCAGTATTGCTATCATTTTTCCACTTGTTTTCACCATTCGCGCCGCTTTTCGCAGACGAGAGAAGGCTTTGGAGCATTTGAGTCGGTTCAAGTCAGCATTGATAACAGTGAACCATTGCTTTCAAAGGTGCAAGAAGCTGGATGATGAAAAGAAAGGGGTTATTAAGAATGCCATTCTGGAGCTATCTGAG
>JAYWDP010000126.1:0-2349 GCA_043779775.1 Cyclobacteriaceae bacterium | reverse complement strand
TTGACCAAGACACAATCTTATTTTGATAACACATTGCCTCCAGGAGTAGCGGGTGCATTGGTTTCAGTTACGGATAACGATGGAATGACCTTTTCTTTTAATGAAGAGCCTGCTAATTCAGGAATCTACATTTGGAAACCTATCGCCAATGAAGTTTTTGGAACGATCGGTACTTCATACACCCTTAACGTGCAGGCAGAGGGGGAGGTATATAAGGCGGCATCAAAAATGGGAGGTTCGGCACCATTGGATTCGATTATTCTAAAGAAGAATGAACCTACTCAGATCAATCCGGATTTTTACAGGGCTCAGTTTTATGCCAAAGATTTAAAAGGCATTGGAAACACCTACTGGATACGAACCTATAAAAATGGAATATTATTAAACAAACCATCAGATATAAATGTAGCCTATGATGCGGGTTTTTCTGCTGGCGGTAGTTTTGATGGAATAACTTTTATTCCTCCTATTCGGGGTCGCATGAATCCGAATGACAAAGATGCGAATGACAAAGCAGTAAGCCCTTATGTGCCGGGCGATTCTGTATATGTAGAGATCCATTCGATCACCAATGATGCCTTTTATTATTTGCAACAAGTAAGCATTCAAACCAATCGGCCCGGTGGATTTTCTGAATTATTTGCAAGGCCCATTGCAAACGTGCCAACCAATATCGTAAACCTGAATACAACCGGTAAGAAAGCACTTGGCTTTTTCAATGTAGCAGCCGTGTTTGGTAAAGGTCAAAAGTTTAAGAAAAAATAGTCATGCTGCATTGTGTCGTATTGCAGAGTTAATTTGCGAGGGGCTTTTCATAGAAGGACATCGTTGTATTGGCTATTCTATCGTTGAGTAATCATCTGAACTTTTTTTACTGTATTTTTGTCACTGGAAGTGATTTGAGTTCTTTGAATTTTGTTGTAAGCACAACCTCTGTAACGAAGTGCTGTGCGGCAGGGATAGGAGCGGTACCCCGCAGGTTGCGCCTCGCGACCGAGGAGTATAGCGGATAGCCCGGCTGCCGCCCAAATTCGGATACGATCAACCAATAACGCTTGTCTGCCAATGGGCAGAAATTATTATTTATTGGGGCTGACCGGTATTGACAGGATGCGTGGGGGTGTGAGTAAGCATGCAGGCTCATGGAATGAGAGCCTTAAAAGATAGTTCTACAATTTACTTGGCGAAAATACTTACGCCATGGCTGCTTAATCTGACGTACCGTTAGGTTAGCTTGTCCCGCTTAAGAAGTGGGAGGCCATCATCGCCCAAACCTCTGTTCTGCGGGTTTGGATCAGCGGTGTCGAAAGCTTGAACTGGGCCGCTCCGTTGTTGTGCGGGGCTGTCGAGAAAATAGCAACTAAGGAGGAGTTGAGGCTGTTGCCTGCCTTGCCTCTCCCAACAATCAAAGTCAACTAAGCATGTAGAAGGTACACGTTCATCTTCTCTGGACCAGGGTTCGATTCCCTGCAGCTCCACAGTGGCCACCAAATTATAATATTTGGTGGCCATTTTTTATGAAAGCATTTTGTGCATTCGTAATTTGAATCAATCGCTAATTCTTATTTTTACTAAACTTTTTAATTCATCCTATGATTTACAATTCCATCATCGAAACCATTGGGAATACACCAATAGTAAGGCTGAACAATATACCGAAAGGTATTCAAGGCTCTATTTTAGCAAAGGTTGAATATTTCAATCCGGGTAACTCCACCAAAGATCGAATGGCGTTAAAAATGGTGGAGGATGCTGAGAAGGCAGGGTTGCTGAAGCCAGGCGGGACGATTATTGAAGGAACATCGGGTAATACGGGTATGGGCTTGGCGCTGACTGCCGTGGCGAAAGGATATAAGTGTATTTTCACGATGGCCGATAAACAATCACAAGAGAAAATAAATATTCTTCGTGCCGTGGGCGCAGAGGTAATTGTTTGTCCTACGAATGTAGAGCCGGAAGATCCGCGTAGTTATTATTCTGTTGCCAGAAAGTTGAATAAAGAAATCCCCAATTCAATTTATCCAAACCAATACGATAATCCCTCTAATGCCCAAGCGCATTACGAAACAACAGGTCCGGAAATCTGGAGGCAAACGGGAGGGAAGATTACTCACTATGTTGCCACCGTAGGCACTGGCGGTTCAATGTGTGGAACGGCTAAATATTTGAAAGAGCAAAATCCAAACATTAAAGCGATTGGAATTGATACGTATGGCTCGGTATTTAAGAAATATAAGGAGACAGGAATTTTTGACAAAAATGAAATCTACCCTTATCTCACCGAAGGGTTTGGTGAAGATATTTTGCCTAAGAATGTCGACTTTGATGTGATTGACCAATTCATTAAAG
>JAYWDP010000125.1:0-2350 GCA_043779775.1 Cyclobacteriaceae bacterium | reverse complement strand
GCACCCTTGCTCGTGGTGGTGATGGGAGTACTATTGAATATGTTCTTTCAAAACTTCATACCAGATTTAGAAATAAAACAAAGTCACCTCGTCAGTCTTCCCGGATTTGATGGTTTGAATGACATGGCCGCCATGTTGACTTTCCCGGAGTTTAACAGTAACAGGGTTTTGGATATTTCCCGGATTGGATTAACAGTCGCTATTGTTGCCAGTCTGGAGACCCTCTTAAGTATTGAAGCTATTGACAAGTTGGACCCTTACAAGCGGATCACGCCGCTAAGCCATGAGCTTAAAGCGCAAGGGGTTGCCAATGTGATTTCGGGCATGATGGGAGGACTCCCGGTGACCTCTGTTATTGTCAGAAGTTCTGCCAACGTGGTAGCCGGTGCACGCACGAAAACATCCGCCATTTTGCATGGCGTGCTTCTCATCCTGTCGGTATTGACTATTCCGCACCTGCTCGAAAGAATTCCTCTCGCTTGTCTTGCCATCATCTTAATTTCTGTGGGGTATAAATTAACTCCTCCCGGTATTTACAAGACTATTTACGAAAAGGGGTTGAATCAATTTCTTCCATTCCTGACGACGGTAATGGCCATCCTGTTGTCTGATATTTTAACGGGAATTTTCGTTGGAATACTGGTTTCAGTTTTTTTTGTTTTGAAGACCAATTTCCGTACCGCCGTCATTCTGGTAAATCAAGGCAATCAGTATTTGTTAAAATTCACAAAGGATGTTTCGTTCCTGCACAAATCAGCCGTCCGGAATGCTTTGGAAAAGGTCCCTGCCCACGCGAACCTGATCATTGATGGCGCAAAAAATCATTTTGTCGACGCTGACATTATGGAAACAATCAATGACTATATGAAAGGAGCTTCCCTCAAAAATATTAAAGTAGAGATTAAACGAAGTGAGGTCGCCAACGGCCATTCATTTAAAACAAACTAATTCACAACTTATGAAATCATACGAAGAATTATTGCTTCAGAATAAAGCGTGGGCCGCAGAGCAAACCGAACGCGACCCTGAGTATTTCTCCAGGCTTGTAAGGGTCCAGTCTCCTGAATTTTTATGGATCGGGTGCTCGGATAGCCGGGTACCGGCCAACGAGATTACCAACACCGCTCCGGGTGAAATATTTGTTCATCGCAACATTGCCAACCTGGTAGTGAACACCGACCTGAATCTGATGAGTGTATTGGAATATGCTGTGCAAATATTAAAAGTCAAACATGTGATTGTATGCGGTCACTATGGATGTGGTGGCATCCGTGCCGCTATGACGCAACAGGAGTTGGGTATTATCAACCGATGGCTACAGCACATCAAGGACGTGTATCATGACCATCATGAAGAGCTGGACCAAATTCAGGAAGTTGAAAGGAGGGCCGACCGACTGACGGAATTGAGTGTCCATGAACAGATCATGAACCTGGCAAAAACTACAATCATCCAGCGTGCCTGGAAAGAACATCAGCGACCGGTGTTGCACGGGTGGGTGTACAGTTTAAATGATGGCATTTTAAAGCCCGTCTGCAAAGTTGAATCAGATACACGCCTGTCACCGATCTATCAATATGATGTATGATCCACAATGAAAAAAAGGCTTCGGTGGGAAGCCTTTTTTTCTGAGGATATCGATTAGAAAAAGATTTGGTATTGCAGTACCCACTGTCCGCGGTATCCTTGCTGGACGAGGTCATTGCCACTGGTGAAGTAGTAGGGCCGATTTTGGTAGTCGAGTGTGAATTTGCTGGTGTGCCCTTTGACAAACCAATTCACACCTACGTCCCACACGTTCATGCGCGAATCGAGACGATCCCATTGGGCGCTCATCAGGGAAGCATACGGCATTAACGTACCATTGCCTTCTCCAAAGAGATCTTTTTTCATTAGGTATCCTACTTGGGTATAAATGGCCTGTCCGGTACCAAACATAGGGAAGGCATTGCCTTGACTTCCGGTTGGATAGCCTGGCTGGAATCCATTGGCGGGGTTCATGATTCCATTGTAACGAAGGTATCCTGCTCCGAAATTGTAATCAAAGTAACCAGCATAGGCCGACAAGGCCGTTCCTTTTTCTTTGTTCAGCGGAGCGTCATAATAAGCTGCCATAGACCAGAGGTTCATATCATGAAACTCTTTGGTTACACCGGCATCCGGGGTTGACTCCATCGCATTTTTTTGTGTAATAAAACCCCCCTCCAGGTTGAAGACTCTCTTTTTACCCAGATAAGTACCGGTCATATAAGGCGTTGTGTGAGCTTCTTTGTCGAAAAAATTCCACATGAAAAATCCCTGGTATTGATGGGTATGACCGTCAAGAGCAAACGTTGAATTAGTGCCGAGG
>JAYWDP010000124.1:0-17910 GCA_043779775.1 Cyclobacteriaceae bacterium | reverse complement strand
ACTTTTTACCACAAAGGAGTTGCTTACTTTTGCCAGTATGAATGAAGTACTTTTCCCCTATCCACGGCTAAGGCAATTTGTCCACGACATTTTTATCAAGATCGGTTGTCCTCCCGATCAGGCCAGACAAGCAACCGATGTGTTGCTGAGCGCCGATTTGCGCGGCATTGACTCGCACGGGTTAGCAAGACTGAGTGGCTATGTTCGTTTGTGGGAAGCGAAGCGCATCAACAGCAACCCCAATCTTCTGATCGTTCATGAATCTCCTAGCACCGCCGTGGTCGATGGGGATCAGGGTTTAGGCCTTGTGGTCGCTCCCTTCGCCATGGAAATTGCCATTACAAAAGCGAGTATATGTGGTACCGGATGGGTGGCAGTAAAGAACTCCAACCACTTTGGCATTGCGGGTCAGCATGCGATGATGGCGTTGAAACATGATATGATTGGCATTGCCATGACCAATGCCAGTCCGCTGGTGGCACCAACTTTTTCCGTGGAGCGTTTGCTGGGTACCAACCCGATTTGCGTAGCCATCCCTGCCGGTGAGCAGCCGCCCTTCGTTGCCGACTTTGCCACCACCACAGCCGCCAATGGCAAACTTGAAATACTGCAACGCAAGAATCAGGAAGCGCCCGTTGGCTGGATACAGAAGAAAGATGGAACAGCTTCGACCAATCCCCACGAATTAAAAGAAGGTGGAGCGCTCATACCGCTTGGCAGTGACCGTGAACATGGTAGTCACAAGGGATTTTGCCTGGGGGCCTGGGTGGATATATTTTCAGCAGTCTTGTCTGGGGCCAACTACGGGCCCTGGGTGCCGCCGTTTGTAAGTTTTCTGTCGCCGCCGACTGACCCTGTCGGGGATGGCATCGGACATTTCTTTGGTGCGATGCGGGTGGATGCATTCCGGCCGGCGGAAGATTTCAAACATCACATGGATAACTGGATCACTCGTTTCCGTGCTGCAAAAACTACTGAAGGTCAACCCCACCTGATTATTCCCGGTGATCCGGAAAGAGAGTCAGAAGTTGAAAGAAGGAAGAATGGAATACCGCTGGATCCTATAGTAGCGGAAGATTTAAAATCCCTTGGTGAGAAATTCAGCGTTGCGTTTTAAGATAGTAAAAAGCAGGGTCACGAAGTCTACGAAGGAAGCACAAAGGACACTAAGTATTTTTAAATTATTTCTCGTCGTGATCATTGTGCACTTCTTCACTTTTTCGTGTTCTTTGTGACCCTACATTTTTTTAAACACTAGAAAGCAAAAAATACCCGGAAAACCCAGGGGGAATTGAATACTCTATCATTGGTATTGTAGATAACATCATAGAGCGCCATGGCGTTGATGGACGAACGCGAACCCAGTGGCTGGCGGATACCCAATCCCATCAGCCAGCGGTTATATATTTTCCTGGGTGCGTTGGGATCAAACGTGGGAGAATTAAGAATCATGTATTCGCTGTAGGCGAACAGCTGGTTAAAATTATAACGGACAAATGGACTAAAGCCATATTGGGTTACCGATTGATTCACGTCGGGATAGCTGTTATACTGATAGGTAATAGACGTGCCTACAGAAAACTGATTGGTCACCATATAACCCACGATCGGGTAAAGACCTAGATAGGAATACCGCTGCCCAAACGAATTTACTCCGCTACTAAAACCCAACCCACCCCCGAAATACATTCGTTCCTGCCAGGAAGGTTTTCCGTTTTCATTTAAATCACGCTGACCCATGGCCATGCCGCTGCACAATATGAAAACCAAAACGATCACACCACCCTTCATATCCTAATCTTTAGCCTCTATTATATAAATGTCTTCGGTTTCCTTTTTCATCAGGTATTTTTCGCGGGCGAATTTCTCCAGCAACTCATTGGTGCCCATCAGTTCCTCTCGGTCCTTTTGCACCTCCTTAATTTTCTCCTGGTAATATTCCTTTTCGTTCTCCAGTACATTCAGCTTGGAGGACAGGCCGAATCGGTTAATCAAATCATTAGAATCCAGAAATGTCATCCAAATCAGAAATGAGATTCCGGTAACGAAATAGAAGTTTCTGAAAGCGGGAGGGAGTCGTTTTAGCATAAGTTTAAAAAATAATTATACGAATGTAGGAAATATTTGGATTTTCACCATGAATCTCCTCGTAGTTATTGATGATCTGTTTCAAAAGCACGTTGATCAGATTCATTTCTACATCATCATCATCCTCATAGGATAAAGCTCTCTCCGGTAAGGATTCAGCACCAACCCACAGCTTTCAAGCGCTGTCGCGCCGAGAATTGGCTTGTCCCCTTCTTCGCCAAAGATGATCGGCGCTGCTCCTCCTTCACCATCATATTCAAAATAAGCATCCCCCACCTGGCGCGTTATTTTCGTTCCATCGGCTAGAAAGAAATCCATGGTTTTATAGGGACTTATCCCAAGTTTCACTAACTCAATTTTCGGTACCAGGCTATAGACTGCCCCCGAGTCAATCATAAAATCAACTACAATCTTTTCCGATGATTGGTAGGATGCCTTGACAATAAATTTTTTTATAGTAAGTCCCATTGAAAATTATCAACTACAAATCTACCGAAAACCCTCCAAATGCTCACTCATTGCCACTCCAATGGAATCAGCGGTGAATACCATCTTTTATAAAAAGACAATTCCTGATGATCATACCAGTCCCGACTAAGATCTACCCAGCATGGATTGAAGCGTCCAATGAAATTAATCTGCCCATGTTCCAACCGGCGGGTAAGGAGGTCCAACCTGTCAACCGCAGCGTTGAACTCTTCGAAGTCTTCGTAATAGACCAACCGGGTACAATGTCGCCAACATTCTGTCCGTTTGCTTTGGTGAGCTTTATGATCGAAAATACAATCTTCCAGCACGCCTGTAACTCCCGTATAAAAGACGGAGCGCTCCCGGTTGGTGAGAATGTATACGGTAAAAAACATGATCGAAGTTAAGCAGGTTCGTTGGATCAAACATCGCCTGCTCCTTAATGAAAACCTGACGTTTTAATGTAATGATTTTCGTTATTTCCAGAAGCGCTATTGAAACGATCACGGGGTAAATTCAGCAAAGACCTCCTGAAGATTGATCTGCAATTCAGGAAATATTACAGGTGAAACGATATCACCTTTGACATACGGCTTCCGGCTTCCCCTGTACTTTCCACTTTCGTCCAATGTGTAAATCAACAACGTCTGCTCTTCGGGATGCACCACCCAATATTCTTTAACATCTGCCGCCTCATAAATGTCAAATTTCAAGGTAATATCTTTCGCTGAAGTGTACTTCGAAAGTATTTCAATAATCCAATCTGGTGCACCCAGGCAACCCCGTTTATCAATTTTCGACAGGTCACAAATCACACAGAGGTCGGGCTGAACAACAGTAATAATATCGCGGTCGGCTTTCTTTTTAGAGGAGACTGGAAGACGAACGTCAAAAGGGGCAGAAAAGACCTTGCATTTTTTTCCTTTAAAATAGTTCCATACCGGTCCGAACAAGTTTCCGGATATACCCTGATGGTCGCTGGTGGGGTCAGGCGACATCTTATAAATCTTCCCGTGAATCAACTCTGCCAGCTGGTCCCACTCCCAGGTCAGATAATCAGCATAGGTGTAGGTACCGGAAAGATCAGGCTCTTTACATCCATCGGCTTATTCGGAATATTCAGAAAATACTTCCTCAAGGGAAATTCGCAGCTCAGGAAATATTTTGGGTGAGATCCTGTCGGTACGAACCAATGGCTTCAGTCTCCCCTTGTATTTTCCATGTTCATCCAGAGTATAAATTAGTATCGTTTGCTCTTCAGGGTGAACGACCCAATATTCTTTAACTCCTGCGGTCTCATACACATCAAATTTCAATGTTATATCCTTAGCAGACGTATACTTAGAAAGTATTTCAATAATCCAATCAGGCGCTCCAAGACATCCCCGCTGATCAATTTTGGAGGGATCACATATCACACAAATGTCCGGTTGAACTACGGTAACAATATCCCGGTCTTTTTTAGAAGGCCCCGGAAGGCGCACATCAAAAGGTGCTAAAAATGCCTGACATTTCTTGCCATGGAAATAATTCCATATCGGCACATGCAGGTTTCCCAATATCCGCTGATGTGAACTGCTCGGACCAGGCGACATCTTAAAAATCTTCCCCAGTATAAGTTCAGCCCTTTGCTCCCATTCCCAGGTCATGTAGTCGGCATAGGTGTAGGAACCGGAAAGATCAGGCTCTTTGACGTCCATCTACCAAAGATAGGCAGATCAACAGAATTTTGAAATCACATTTTCCGGATCAATGTGTTCGAATTGACTTCCGGGAGGGTGTTAAAGTGCTAAAGTGTTTACGTTGGGAGCAACATAAACACTTAAACACTTTTGAACTTAAACACTTTCTACATTTTCTTCCCGGGAAAATATGCCGTCTCCCCCAACTCTTCTTCGATACGGATCAACTGATTGTATTTCGCCATCCGGTCTGAACGGGAAGCAGAACCCGTTTTTATCTGACCGGTATTCAGAGCCACCGCCAAATCAGCGATCGTACTGTCTTCTGTTTCACCCGAACGATGCGACATCACACTTTTGTAGGCATTGCGCTTGGCAAGGTTTACTGCATCAATAGTTTCCGTAAGTGTCCCGATCTGATTTACTTTCACCAGTATGGCATTCGCAACACCTTTGTCGATGCCCATCTGAAGGCGTTTCACATTAGTAACAAAAAGATCATCACCCACCAACTGTACCTTTTTTCCAATCTTGTCAGTCAACGCTTTCCAGCCAGTCCAATCATCTTCAGCGAGGCCGTCTTCAAGTGAAATGATAGGGTATTTTTTGGCCCAGTTGGCCCAATAGTCAGCCATCTCCAGCGGCTTGAGTTTTTTACCGGAGGATTTTTTGAAATGATAGGTCTTGGTTTTGCTGTCGTAAAATTCGGAAGCTGCGGGATCCAGCGCGATAAAAATATCAGAACCTGGTTTGTAGCCCGCCTTCTCAATGGCCTTCAATACAATCTCGATGGCCTCTTCATTGGATTTAATGTTGGGAGCGAATCCTCCTTCATCTCCCACATTAGTGGAAAGTCCTTTGTCATGAAGAACACCCTTCAGCGTATGAAATACTTCTGCTCCCATGCGCACGGCTTCTGAGAACGTGTCCGCACCCACCGGCATCACCATAAATTCCTGAAAATCGATGGAGTTATCTGCATGGCTTCCGCCGTTGAGGATATTCATCATCGGCACAGGCAATGTGTTGGCATTGACGCCTCCGATATAGCGGTACAGAGGTTGTCCGGATTCCACAGCGGCCGCCCGGGCCACAGCCAGAGAGACGCCGAGGATTGCATTAGCCCCCAGCTTTCCTTTATTGGGTGTGCCATCCAGCTCAATCATCATCTTGTCAATGAGATTTTGCTCAAACACCGACATACCCACAATTTCCTCTGCAATTTTTGAATTGACATTGTCAACGGCTTTCAATACGCCCTTGCCCATGTATTTTTTCTTATCACCATCACGTAATTCAACTGCCTCGTGAACACCGGTAGAGGCGCCGGAAGGGACGGCGGCGCGACCGGAAGCACCGGTCTCAGTGATCACGTCGACTTCAATAGTTGGATTGCCGCGGCTATCAAGAATTTGCCGTGCGAAAATACTTTCAATGTAACTCATAAAAATGGAGGTTAGAAGTTAGAGATTAGAGGTTGGAGCTTAGAGGTTGGAGACGTCGACTGAAAACTGTTTACTGCCTACTTTTCCCTTACTTTCCTTCACCATCGCAACAAACTCATCAAATAAATAACGAGAGTCATGTGGGCCTGGAGACGCCTCGGGGTGATATTGAACCGAAAACGCTTTTTTATTTTTCATGCGTATGCCCATAATGGTTTGATCATTGAGGTGAACATGCGTCACTTCAACATCGGGATTCTTTTGAATGTCTTTTTCACTTATAGCAAACCCATGGTTCTGCGAAGTCATTTCTCCCAGGCCGGTGATTATGTTTTTAACCGGGTGGTTTAGTCCCCGGTGTCCATGGTGCATCTTGTAAGTTGAAATACCGCAGGCCAGCGCCAGCAGTTGATTGCCAAGACAAATTCCGAAAAGTGGTTTATCCGCATCCAGAATTTCCTTGACGGTAGCAATGGCATAATCCATAACCGATGGGTCACCGGGGCCATTCGAAATAAAATAACCATCCGGCTCCCATTTCTCCATTTCCGAAAACCGGGTTTTTGCCGGAAACACTTTTACCAAGCACCCGCGTTTCACAAGACTTCTGAGGATATTCTGTTTGATCCCTACATCAAGGGCTGCAATTTTTATTGTAGCAGTCGGTTCTCCCATGGTATAAGGTTCCTTGGTGCTGACCCTGGATGACAACTCCAGACCATTCATGTCCGGAACTTTAGCCAATTCATTTTTAAGTTGCTCCGGGCTCAATGAAGACGAGATGATGGCATTCATCGCCCCTTTGCTTCGGATATGGCGTACCAACATCCGGGTATCCAGGTCGGCGATGCCTGTGATGCCGTGCTTCTCAAGGTATTGCTGAAGGCTCACCCGGGAAGCTTTACGGCTGAACGAATCTGAAAAATCATTGACGACCAGTCCGCTTATTTTCGGGCGATCTGATTCCTGATCTTCGTCCAGTGTGCCATAATTTCCAATATGAGCCGTCGTATTGACGATGATCTGTCCAAAGTATGACGGGTCGGTATAAATCTCCTGATAACCGGTCATGCCTGTATTAAAACAAATCTCGCCCCCTGTGGTCCCGATCTTGCCGATGGCGGAGCCTTCTACCAGGAGGCCATCTTGAAGGAGAAGATAT
This sequence comes from Cyclobacteriaceae bacterium, assembly GCA_043779775.1. Taxonomy (GTDB): domain Bacteria; phylum Bacteroidota; class Bacteroidia; order Cytophagales; family Cyclobacteriaceae; genus ELB16-189. The sequence goes on along the minus strand of JAYWDP010000124.1, from coordinate 11,065 downwards.
GCTTTGTGACTCATTGGTAATGGTTGGTTGGACAAAAGTACATCACGGATTCTGCTTGCCCTACGGAAGAAATGAAAAAAGGGACTGAGCTAATGCCCGGTCCCTCGTTTCTATCGTTTGAAATCCTCACTTACTTCCTTTTCTTGGAGGGCTTCTTCTCTTCTTTTTTAGGCTTTGCTTCTGCTTTGGGTTTTTCGGCTTTGACCTTTTCAGGGGCAGCGTCTGCTGCAGCCTCTGTGCCTCCCTCTTCTTTCTTGCTTTTCCGGCTTCTGCGCGTCTTGCCTTTTTTGGATGCATCATCCTTCTTGTAGAGGTCGTTGAAATCCACAAGCTCCATCATGCACATTTCAGCAGCATCGCCCAGGCGCACATCGCCCAGTTTGATGATACGGGTGTACCCTCCGGGGCGGTCGGCTGTGCGGCTGGCAACTTCGCCAAACAAAGCCTTCATAGAATCATTGTTTTGCAGATAGGAAAATACCGTCCTGCGGGAGTGCATGGTATCCGTCTTAGCCTTTGTAATCAGGGGCTCAACGTACTTGCGTAACTCTTTTGCTTTCGCCACGGTAGTGGTGATCCTTTTGTGCATAAGTAACGAGGCTGCCATATTGGACAGCATCGCTTCGCGGTGGGCTTTCTTACGCCCAAGGTGATTGTCTTTTTTACCGTGTCTCATTAGTCTTCGTCCAGTTTATATTTAGCCAGGTCCATGCCGAAGGTCAGGTTCTTTTCAGAAACCAGTTGCTCCAATTCAGCCAACGATTTCTTACCAAAGTTTCTAAATTTCATCATGTCTGAAATTTCAAGTTGCACCAGGTCGCCCAACGATTTCACATCGGCAGCCTTTAAGCAATTATAGGCACGAACGGAAAGGTCAAGGTCATGAAGGGGTGTCTTCAACAGCTTGCGCATGTGCAGCATCTCTTCATCAACTTGTTCTACTTCGCTGTCGGTTCCAGTTTCGAGTTCAATTGATTTGTCCGAGAACAGACGAAAGTGCTGGATCAGGATAAAAGCAGCTCCTTCGAGTGCTTTTTCAGGATGGATAGAACCATCCGTTTCGATTTCCACCAACAGCTTCTCATAGTCCGTACGCTGTTCCACGCGGGTGTTCTCCACGCTGAATTTCACATTCTTAATAGGCGTGAAGATCGCATCGATCGGAATGAAGCCAAATACCTGTTCATTGGGCTTGTTCTCTTCGGCAGGCAGATAACCACGTCCCTTTTCAATGGTCAACTCAATTTCAAAATGAGCTGATTCATCGAGGGTACAGATGACGTGTTCAGGGTTGAGGATTTCAAAAGCGGAAGTGAACCTTGTAATGTCACCAGCCTTGAAATGCTTTTGCTTCTTAATGTTGACTGTTATCTTGTTGTCAAAAGCATCACCCAGTTTACGAAAACGGACTTGCTTCAGGTTCAGGATAATTTCAGCTACATCTTCTACAACGCCTTCAATGGTTGAAAATTCATGAAGTACACCCGGGATTTTTATTCCGGTGATCGCATAACCTTCCAAAGAGGACAATAAAATTCTCCTCAGAGCATTGCCGATGGTTACTCCGTATCCTTTTTCCAGCGGTTTGAAAGTAAAAAAGCCGTGGAAGTCATCCGACTTCTCCATTACCACTTTTTCCGGCATTTGAAATGCTAATATTGACATAAGTATTTTTTTTCGTTTCGAGATTACTTAGAATACAATTCGACGATCAACTGCTCGTTGATATTTTCAGGAATGTCTGCGCGGGGTGGTAAGTTAACCAGCTTACCCACCATTTCGTTATTATCCCACTCCAGCCAGTTATATTTCTTTGATCCTCCGATAGAGAGGCTGGTTGAAATAGTCTCCAGTGATTTTGATTTCTCCCTTACCCCTACCTGATCGCCAGGCTTAAGCGAAAAAGAAGGAATGTTTACCACGTCATCGTTGACAAGGATATGCTTGTGTACTACCAGCTGGCGTGCTGCCCGGCGGGTAGGTGCGATGCCTAAACGAAATACCGTGTTGTCCAGACGAGCCTCCAGTAGTTGCAACAGTACCTCTCCGGTAACGCCCTTTTTACGGGTTGCTTTATCAAAGGTATGGGCAAACTGACGTTCCAAAACGCCGTAAATGTATTTGGCCTTCTGCTTTTCAGCTAGCTGAATTGCATATTCCGAGAGCTTGCGCTTCTTGGTCTTGCCATGCTGACCTGGAGGATAATTCTTTTTTTGCAGCGCTTTGCTTTCACCCAGGATCGGCTCATTGAACCTTCTTGAAATTTTCGCTTTGGGACCCGTGTATCGTGCCATTTTTAAATCGTAAATCTAAAATTGTAAATCATAAATCAATTAAACTCTTCTTTTCTTAGGGGGACGGCAGCCATTGTGTGGCAGCGGCGTCATGTCTTTGATGGTCAGCACTTCAATGCCTGAATTCTGGATGGCACGAATAGCTGATTCTCTTCCGGCTCCAGGGCCTTTTACAAAGACCTCGACTTTACGAAGTCCTAATTCAAATGCCTTCGTTGAACACTCTTGGGCTGCTGTCTGTGCTGCATAAGGTGTATTCTTCTTAGAGCCTTTGAAGCCCATCTTTCCGGCAGAAGCCCAGGCAACCACCTGACCCGTTGAATTGGTCATGGAGATTACGATGTTGTTGAAAGTAGCACGGATATGAACCTGCCCTACCGCTTCTACAATCACTGTACGCTTCTTGCTCTTGTCTTTTTTCTTTTCAACCGGTGTTTCGTTTGCCATAGCAAAAGTCTTATTCGTTCAATTAATTATTATCCTTTCGTTGCCTTCTTCTTATTTGCTACCGTCTTGCGCTTTCCTTTGCGGGTACGGGCGTTGTTCTTCGTCTTCTGACCACGCACAGGAAGACCTTTGCGATGGCGGAGCCCACGATAAGAGCCAATGTCCATCAGGCGCTTGATGCTAAGTTGAACTTCCGACCGCAGGGAGCCCTCAATTCTGAATTTCTCAGAGATGTAGGCACGAATCGCGTTGGACTCTTCATCGTTCCACTCTTTCACTTTCTTGTCCCAGTTTACCCCAGCACTGGTAAGAATTTGCTGCGCCCTTCTACGGCCAATACCATAGATATACGTGAGTCCAATTTCTCCACGTTTGTTATCTGGAATGTCTACACCTGCTATACGTGCCATGTTTTAATTTTTGTGAGTGGTTGGTCCCGATAACTATCGGGACGTTATTCGTTTACCCCTGACGCTGTTTATACCGCGGGTTCTTTTTGTTAATCACATACAACTTGCCTTTGCGACGAATGATTTTGCAATCGACGCTGCGCTTTTTGATGGATGCTCTTACCTTCATATCCTTGTCTTTATACTTATGTCTTACGTCTTGTTACTTATACCTAAATGTTATCCTTCCCTTCGTCAAATCATATGGAGACATTTCCAGTCTCACTTTATCGCCTGGCAGAATCCGGATATAATGCATCCGCATCTTTCCTGAAATGTGCGCCAGCACTTCATGACCATTCTCCAACTGCACCCTGAACATTGCATTCGACAATGCCTCTTGAATGGTCCCGTCCTGTTCTATCGACTTCTGTTTCGCCACTTATAAGAATAATTTTTTTCTATCTCTTCGTGCGTCGTCAATATCTCCGTCCGGTCTTTGTGGATCGCCACCGTGTGTTCAAAGTGTGCTGATGGTTTCCGGTCTGCGGTACGGATCGTCCATCCATCCTTTTCCTGAACCACGCGCTTCGTCCCCAGGTTGATCATCGGCTCGATCGCAAAGACCATACCCGGTACGATCTTGGTTCCCTTACCCCGTTTGCCGTAGTTCGGAACTTCAGGATCTTCATGAAGCTTCCGGCCTACGCCATGCCCTACCAACTCCCTCACCACACCATACTCAAACGACTCAACATAAGACTGGATAGCATATCCGATATCGCCAATCCTGTTACCTGCCTTTGCCTGCCCGATACCGAGGTACAACGCTTCATACGTCCGGTCCAGCAATTTTAAAACTTCCTCTCCTACACCTTCCAAAGGATAAGTATATGCTGCATCACTATGGAACCCTTTGAACTCTACTCCACAATCAACAGAAACAATATCATCTTCCTTCAATTCATACTCTCCTGGAAACCCATGCACCACTGTATCATTTACAGAGATGCACAAAGAGGTAGGGAATCCATTGTAATTCAGAAATGAGGGTATTCCTCCCTGGTCCCTGATATATTCCTCTGCCCTTTCATCCAACTTCTTCGTCTTCACACCCGGTTTCACGATCCGGGCCACTTCACCGTGAGCCAGCGCTAAAATCTTTGCGCTTTCTCTCATGATCTGAATCTCCTCCTCCGTCTTCAGGTGGACCATTCAGCCTTATGCCGCAGCAAACTGAGAACGTCCTTTTACCCTTCCGGATTTCATCATCCCTTCATAGTGCCGCATGAGCAGGTAGCTTTCAATCTGTTGCAGTGTGTCCAGCACCACGCCAACTAAAATTAAAAGCGAAGTGCCTCCATAAAACTGCGCAAAGTTCTGCGTCACATTGGCACGCACGGCAAATGCCGGCATGATCGCTACGGCTGCCAAAAAGATGGCGCCCGGAAGTGTAATCTTTGATAAAACACTATCAATGAACTCGGCAGTTTGTTTTCCCGGCTTGATGCCTGGAATAAATCCGCCATTGCGTTTTAAATTATCCGCAATATCCTGTGAAGGAACTGTGATGGCTGTATAGAAAAATGTGAATAGTAAAATTAACGTGGCGAAAAGCAAATTGTACTCCCAGGAAGTAAAATCAGCAAAAGCCGAACCCACATAAGCACTGATATCACTTTCTCTCCAGATACCTGCCAGCAGTGGCGGAATGAACATCAGCGCCTGTGCGAAGATGATAGGCATTACACCGGCTGAATTTAATTTCAATGGAATGAAATCTCTTTTGCCTCCGTATAACTTATTGCCAACCACTTGTTTGGCATACTGCACCGGAATCCTGCGTGTGGCCTGCGTGAGGGCAATCACCCCCACCACCACAAAGAACAACACAAGTAATTCAATGATAAACAACAAAGCACCATTCATCCCTTTGCCCGTCATTTCCAGCCAAAGGGCTCCGGGAAATCTTGAAACAATGCCGATCATAATCAGCATAGAAATACCATTACCAATTCCTTTGTCTGTGATGCGCTCACCGAGCCACATACAAAACATGGTGCCGGAAACGAGGATGATCACCGAAGACACCTGAAAAAATAATCCGGGATTGAGAATCGCTTCCGGATTGATGGTGGCCCTTAAATAACCATACGACTGTGCCGCCGTAATGATGATGGTAAGGACCCGGGTGAATTGATTTAATTTTTTTCTTCCGCTATCACCTTCTTTCTGAAGTTTGGTGAAATGCGGGACCGCTACGGTAAGCAACTGCACAACAATGGACGCAGAGATGTAGGGCATGATTCCTAATGCAAAAATGGAAGCGCGGCTGAACGAACCCCCCAGGAAAGTGTTAAGAAGATCGAAAATTCCACCTTGGTTGCCGGTAAGAGCAACGGGCTCAATGCCCGGCAACACAATATAAGACCCCAACCTGAAAATAATCAGGAACCCAATGGTGTTCAGAATCCTGACCCGGAGGTCTTCGATTGAGAATATGTTCTTTATGGTGGTAAAGAATCTCTTCATTTATCTTACCGTTGTGGCGCTTCCGCCAGCCTTTTCAATTGCTTTGGTTGCTGTTACTGAGAAAGCGTGTGCCTCAACACTCACCTTGGCTTTTAGTTCACCACGGCCCAGTACTTTTACTTTGTCGTTCTTTCCTACGATTCCGTTCTCCATCATCAATTGTAAATTGATGGCCGCTGATTTTGTTTTCTTGGCAAGTTCTTCCAGCGCATCCAGGTTGATGGCCTTAAAATAGACCTTGTTGTTATTCTTAAATCCAAACTTAGGAATACGTCTTTGCAATGGCATCTGACCACCTTCAAAGCCAAACTTTTTGTGATAGCCTGAACGCGATTGAGCTCCTTTATGACCCCGGCCTGCGGTACTTCCGCCTGAACCCTGACCTCTTCCGAGTCGCTTGTTATTTTTTGTAGCTCCGTCTGCCGGTTTTAATGTATGCAGCTTCATCTTATAAATCTTTTACACTCACCAAGTGACTTACTTTTTTTACCATACCCTGGATCTGAGGCGTGTATTCCACTTCCACTGATTGATCCCGTCTTCCCAGGCCCAGTGATTCAATAGTCCTTAATTGTGTCTTCGGACGCTTGATGGTACTGCGGATCTGGGTTATTTTAACTTTCGCCATGGCAATTATCCGTTAAATACTTTTGACAACTCTATACCACGATTGCGAGCAACGGTGTGAGCATCGCGCATGGAGGTCAACGCCTTGAAAGTGGCTTTTACCACATTGTGCGGGTTGGAAGATCCTTTTGATTTCGCCAACACATTATGCACGCCTGCACTTTCGAGCACAGCACGCATAGCACCCCCTGCGATAACACCGGTACCGGGTGAGGCAGGCTTTAACAATACCAAACCGCCCCCAAACTTACCGATGGATTCATGTGGCACCGTTCCTTTAATAATGGGTACTTTAACCAAGTGCTTTTTTGCGTCATCAATGCCTTTGGTAATGGCATCCGTAACTTCATTTGCTTTTCCCAGGCCATAACCTACAACTCCATTGCCATCCCCAACGACCACAATGGCTGCGAAGCTGAACCTGCGTCCACCTTTCACCACTTTGGCCACGCGCTGGATCGCTACAACCTTCTCTTTCAGATCGATCTCGCTGGCTTTTACTGTACTGACGTTGCTTTGTGTCATGTGATTAGAATTTTAACCCACCTTCTCTGGCACCGTCTGCCAAAGCCTTAACATTTCCATGATATAAATACCCATTGCGGTCAAAAACCACCTCACTCACGCCGGAGGCCAATGCTTTTTCGGCAACTTTTTTCCCTACTGATTTTGAAGTCGCAGCGTTTAACCGTGATTTTTCATCAATCTCAGTGGAAGAAGCAGCCACAATGGTGTGGCCTTTTGCATCATCAATGAGTTGTGCATAGATCGCCTTGTTACTGCGAAATACGGAGAGACGAGGGCGCTGTGAAGTGCCTTCGAGGTTCTTGCGAATCCCCGCCTTAATTCTCGCTCTGCGATTAGTCTTAATCTTTACTGACATACCTTCAATTATTTAGCAGCTGCTTTTCCAGCTTTTCTGCGAACATATTCTCCTACGTAACGAATACCTTTGCCCTTGTAAGGCTCAACTTTCCTCAACGACTTGATCTTGGCGGCCACCTGACCTACCAATTGCTTATCGATGCCTTCCAGGGTGATAATCGGATTAGCCCCTTTCTCCTGTGCAGCCTGCAGTTTTAATTCTGCAGGAACGGCCAGGAAAACACTGTGAGAATATCCCAGACTAAGTTCCAACACATTGCTTTGCGCAGAGGCCTTGTAACCTACTCCGATCAACTCCAGTTGTTCTTTATATCCTTTGCTTACGCCCTCCACCATATTGGCGATGAGCGCACGGTACAAACCATGTAAAGCGCGGTCCGGTTTGTCATCGGAAGGACGAGATACTTCAATCTTGTCGTTTTCGATTTTCACTCCGAACTTGGTCTTCAGTGTTTGGTGCAGTTCTCCTTTAGGGCCTTTCACCGTCACTTTATGATTGCCTTCCGAGAAAGTGCATGTTACACCTTTGGGAAGCGATATGGGTAGTCTGCCGATCCGTGACATTTTCTTACTATTAATAAACGTAACACAATACTTCACCACCTACATTCAGCGCGCGGGCTTCCTTGTCGGTGATCACACCCTTGGAAGTAGATAGGATCGCGATGCCCAGTCCATTCAGAACTTTTGGAAGCTCATCTGCAGGCTTATATTGTCTAAGACCAGGAGAGCTTATCCTGTCGATCTTGGTGATCGCAGAATCACGGGTCTCAGGGTTGTATTTTAATGCAATCTTGATCATACCCTGCTTGTTGGCTGTATCTTCGAACTTATAATTGAGGATATAGCCTTTATCAAACAACACCTTGGTAATCTCTTTTTTGATGCTACTCGCAGGCACCTCCACCACGCGATGGCGTGATTTAATGGCGTTTCTAAGCCTGGTCAAGTAGTCTGCAATTGGGTCTGTCATGTTCTTTAATTATTAACTGTGGCCCTCCCGATTGCGATCGGGAATAAAACAGGGCCGCAAAGATATTTAATCCTTTCCTTTCTTCAAATTACCAGCTGGCTTTCGTTATTCCAGGTATTTTACCATCATGTGCCATCTGACGGAATTGGTTCCGGCAAAGGCCAAACTTGCTCATGTACCCCCGCGGCCGGCCGGTAAGTTTGCAACGGCTGTGAAGCCTTACCGCAGAAGAACTGCGGGGCAACTTATCCAACGCTGACCAGTCCCCGGCTTGCTTCAAAGCCTGACGTTTCGCCTTGTAGCGGGTTACCAGTTTTTCTTTTTTCTTGTCCCGCGCAATGATTGACAGTTTTGCCATATCAACAATTAATTATTTTTATTGGAAAAGGGCATCCCGAAAGCCTTCAGGAGCTCATAACTTTCTTTGTCTGTGTTTGCCGAAGTAACGAATGTGATGTCCATACCATTGATCTTACTGACTTTATCAATAGATATCTCGGGAAAAATGATCTGCTCTTTTACCCCCAGTGTATAATTTCCACGACCGTCAAAGCCTTTGTCATTCACACCTTTGAAGTCACGAACGCGGGGAAGGGCCACATTCATCAGGCGGTCCATGAACTCATACATACGGGTTCCTCTTAACGTTACTTTTACACCAATAGGAAGGTCTGCACGCAATTTGAAATTGGAGATGTCCTTCTTCGACCGGGTCGGTACCGCTTTTTGACCGGAAATGTTGGTGATCTCTTCCACGCCTACATCGATCATTTTCTTATCGGCAACGGCTGCACCAATACCTTTATTGATACATATTTTTTCAATCTTGGGGACCTGCATGACCGACTTGTACTGAAACTTCTCTTTCAGCGCGGGTACAATCTCCTTGTTGTATTTTTCTTTTAGTCTTGGCGTTGCCATGGCTTATTACTTAATAATTTCTTTAGTCTTTTTGGAATAGCGTTGCCACTTTCCTTTTTCGTCCTTCTTACGACCTACCCTTGTGGGGCTGCCGCTGGCAGGATCCAATAACATAACATTGCTTATATGTATGGATGCTTCCGTTTTTTTGATTCCTCCCTCCGGTTTTCCCGCCGATGGCTTCTGATGCTTCGTCACCATATTAATACCTTCCACAATGACCCGGTTTTTTTCAAGCAATACTTCCAGCACTTTGCCTTGATTAACTTTCTCAGCAGTACTCCGGTAATTGCCTGCAATCACTTTTACTGTGTCACCTTTCCGGATCTTCAACTTGGGCTGTTTATTAAACTTCCTCTCCATAGTGTTATAATACTTCAGGGGCTAATGATATGATCTTCATAAACTGCTTCTCGCGAAGCTCGCGTGCCACGGGGCCGAAAATGCGGGTGCCACGCGGCTCATCCTGGGGATTAAGAAGAACGGCTGCATTATCCTCAAAACGGATATACGATCCATCCTTTCTCCTCACTTCCTTCTTGGTGCGAACGACCACAGCCTTCGATACCGTGCCTTTCTTAATCTGGCTCGTTGGAATGGCCGACTTCACCGTCACCACAATTTTATCGCCTACCGAGGCATAGCGTCTGTGGGTTCCACCCAATACGTGCAGACAGAGCACTTCTTTTGCTCCACTGTTATCTGCCACAATAAGACGGCTTTCGTTCTGTATCATAAATGTTCTTTAAACTAATCGTTCCTCTTACTTCGCCTTTTCAACTATTTCCACCAGTCTCCAGCGCTTGCTTTTGCTGAGCGGCCGCGTTTCCGCAATCTTCACTAAATCGCCAATGCCTGCTTCATTCTTTTCGTCATGGACCATCAGCTTGGTGGTCTTATTCATGAACTTTCCATAGATCGGATGCTTTACCTTGCGATCAATGGCGATGGTGATGGACTTCTGCATTTTATTGCTTACCACTTTACCAACTCTCTCTTTTCTTAAATTCCTTTCCATACTGATATTACTTTTGCACAGCTTTTTGACCTAATAATGTATTGATCCTGGCCACCATCCTACGCGTCTCTTTGATCTTCATAGGATTTTCAATGGCCGAAACCTGATGAGCAAACTTCATCTTGCGAAGCGCTTCCTTTTCGCTGCCGAGTTTTTCTTTCAACTCGTCAAGGGTGAGGTCTTTTATGTCAGTGTCTTTCATGTGTTAATAATTTTTTTCAAGTCACGACTCCGTGATTTGAAATCCATTGCTCATTTCACTATCGCTTGTTCTACGTAATCCCTGCGGACTACAAATCTTGTTTTAATCGGCAGCTTTCCATCGGCAAGTTTCAAAGCTTCCAGGGCTGTAGCACGTGTCACGCCACCGGCTTCGAAAAGGATCGTTCCGGGTTTTACTGCTGCCACCCAATATTCTGGCGCACCCTTACCCTTGCCCATACGAACTTCGGCAGGCTTTCTGGTAATCGGTTTGTCGGGAAACACCCTGATCCACACCTGACCTTCACGCTTCATCGCGCGTGTAACTGCAATACGGGCTGCTTCCAACTGACGTGCAGTAAGCAAGCCCATCTCCACGGCCTTCAAGCCGAAAGATCCAAAGGCAATCGTATGCCCGCGGGTTGCCATTCCTTTGACACGTCCCTTTTGTGATTTCCTGTATTTTGTACGCTTCGGTTGTAACATCGCTGAAAACCTGTTTTAATCTTTTCGTTTATCTTCTTCCACCCCGTGCGCCGCCGCCACCACCTCTGTTCTCTCCTCCTCTTCCACCACCACCGCTCCTTCTGTCGCCGCCGCGTTCGCCACCTCTCCGGTCACCACCTCTGCCTTCGCCGCGCTCGCCGCCTCTTCTTGGACCACCCTGGCCTCCTTTATTTTCTCCCTGTGATACGATGCCCACGTTTGGTGACAGATCACGCTTACCAAAAATCTCTCCTTTGAAGATCCATACTTTGATGCCGATCTTACCATATAC
>JAYWDP010000123.1:0-2353 GCA_043779775.1 Cyclobacteriaceae bacterium | reverse complement strand
GCCGCGTAAGGGGTGCCAAATATTTTATTAAAAAGAATTACACAACTTTTGCACCGGGTTGTGCACAATTACGCAATCTGTTTAATTAAAAATTGAATATTAAGATGGTAAGAAGCTATGAATTAGGAGTTAAGAGTTTAGTGTTATAAGTTCAGAGGTGGGAGTCTGTATTAATCTGCGGGAATCTGCGATGTATATTATCGGCTAAAATCTGCGGGAAATGCATTTGTCCCAACTACTCAAATAAATTCGGAGACTCAACCAACTCCGCATAGTTAACTTTCTCAATGGCGCGCGGTGTGTTGCCAGTTGCCAGTTTGCCCTTCAGGCGAGCAACGGTATATGCTTCCATCTCTTCAGCAGGGTAGGGCTGACAAAGGGTAAGTAGAAATTCACGGTCCGTCTTGCTTTGAACGGGCATGAGCCACTCGCGTTCCCGTTCACGGGGCAGGATCACGGGCATCCTGGGTCCGTCCTCGAGTTTGGGGTTGTTGTGGATCTTTTCAAGCAACGCATTTGCACGGGTGGTTACAATGCTGATGGTGCGTTTCACCAGCCCTGAATCACGGTCCACCCACTCATCCCACAGGCCTGCCACGGAAAACGGCTCGTCACTTTTAAGCTTGATGTGATAAGGAAAAGTCATTTCGTGACGGTGATGATGTTCATAAAATCCGTCTAAGATGATGAGACATCGTTTGTTGCGTGCCGGTTCTTTGAAAGCAGGCTTCTCAAACATGGTCTCGTAACGGGCATTGATAGTTTGGTTGCCGATTTTCACGGCATCGTTGGGGCTCTTCGCCCAGGCCGGGATTAATCCCAACGCAAAAAAACTGAAGTCCTGCGGGTGTTCGTTGGTAATGATCGGTACATCAGGATGATCAAAGCCATTGGCGTAAAAGCGTGGCGTTACCAGGTCCAGTTGCAATTGCAGCCGGGAAATCTCTTCTTCGCCCTCACCATAGCGTTTGGCATAATCCAACTTCCTTTTGGTGAGATACCGTATGTCGTAACACATGCCGTAAAGATATAAGAAAAATAAGGTTTAAATCTTGATTCTAATGCTTAGGATAGGATGTTTCACGTTCAAGGTTTAAAGTCCAATGTTGGTGCAGTAAACATTGAACTTTAAACCTTGAACTTTAAATATTTACGTAATTCTCGTACTTAGGATTGAGATTTATTTCCTCCTCGGTTGAATCAGTTTCGCCACGAGCCCCGTCCAACCCGTCTGATGGGTGGCACCCAGGCCCTTGCCATGATCGCCGTGAAAGAATTCCAGGAAATTGATGTGATCGCGAAAATGTTCGTCCTGTTGCATCTTCTCATCATGTCCATTGACGGGTCTGTTGCCTTTGGAATTTCTTTTGAAAATTAAAATGAGGCGTTCCGACAGGTCATCGGCAATCTCTTTTAAAGTCTTCATTTTCCCGGAGCCCGTAGGGTGTTCCACTTTAAAATCACTTCCATAATAATGATGAAAGCGTTGCAGGGATTCGATAATCAGATAATTAACGGGAAACCAAATGGGGCCGCGCCAATTGGAGTTACCACCAAAGAGGGATGTCTCCGCGTCGCCCGGCGTATATTTTACAAAGAAATTATTCCCGTCAATTTTAAAAACATAGGGATCTTCATGGTGTCTGGATAAGGAACGGATACCATAGTCAGAGAGGAATTCGCTGGCATCCAGCATGCGCTTGAGTATGCGCTTCATCCTGTGCCCGCGAAGCAAGGACAATAAATGTCGCTGGTTTTTTCCTTGGTCGCCCCAGCGTGAGATCAGGTTGGCGAGTTCCGGTCGGTTTTTCAGGAACCACTCCAGTTGCGCTGTAAACTGGGGCATATTCTGAAAAGTCTCTTCATCTAAAACCTCCACCGCAAAGAGGGGAATCAAGCCCACCATGGAACGTACCTTCATTTTGACGCGCCGGTCATCGGGGGTGTGCATCACATCATAAAAGAACTCATCTTCTTCATCCCATAAATTGACGCCTTCCTTGCTGACGTTCGCCATCGCCCCGGCGATATACAGGAAGTGTTCAAAAAATTTGGTCGCCAGACTCTGATAGGTTGGATTTTCTTTGGCCAGTTCCAGTGATATGCGCAACATGTTGAGTGTAAACATGGCCATCCAGCTAGTGGCATCGGATTGTTCGATGAAAGCCCCGTGGGGCAATTCAGCGTTGCGGTCGAAGACGCCTATGTTGTCCATGCCCATAAACCCGCCCTGGAAAATGTTATTTCCGTTGTCGTCTTTTTTATTTACCCACCAGGTAAAATTTAGCAACAGCTTATGGAAGACTTCTTCGAGAAATTTCCGGTCGCCTGTTCCGTCCTGTAATTTCTGATC
>JAYWDP010000122.1:0-6972 GCA_043779775.1 Cyclobacteriaceae bacterium | reverse complement strand
GTAACAAATCCGATACCAAGCCCAACCCAGGTGATGATACTCATGAGATTATTGAGATCCGACAGGGTATCACTCTTGTCCAGCTCGAATGAATTTGGTTTCCCGATCTGATCCCTCCGGATGGAACGCATGAGGCCGGTGGCATCACCCATGGCCATCTCAAGCTGGGTAGGATCCGAAACAGCGACGGTAAGTTCGTACCTCAGGCCACGCCCGGAGGCCATCTGGTTGGCAACAATGACCGGGATAAAAACCATGTTGTCATAATTGTCTTCCGCCAGATTTCCTTTTTCTTTCATCACGCCAATGACGCGGAACTGTGTGCCTTTGAAAGAAATTTCGGAACCTATGGCTTCTTCATTACTTTCAAAAACTGCATCATGTACCTTCTTTCCCAGAATCACCGCCTTGGCGCCATATTGAATCTCACGGGTAGAGAAGTTTCTGCCCTTATCAAAGTTGAGGCTCTTCACGAACATATAATCTTCATTAATGCCCATCACCCCAACGTTTGGATTAGTTTTTAAGGAACTACGCTTCACCTCGGCATTAAAAGTCAAGTCAGCCGATAGGCTGATATTAGCCGGGAATTGATATTGATCTAGGAACCGTAGTACTTCATTCAACTGAAGCGGCTTGTACTTTTTCTCCATTATACCCCGCTGGCTGGAGTTTCTATTTTGCTTTGATCCTATGTCAAATGTATTCGCACCGAGGGAAGCCAGACTTTCATTCAGCGTATAGCCAATACCTTCCACCGCAGTAAGCGAACCAACCAATGCAGTGATTCCAAAAGTCACGATGACCGCCGTCAGGATGGATCGAAGTAGATTGGCTTTGATAGAGCGAAGGCCTTCTTTGATGTTTTCCAGCATACTTTGATAAATAATCGGTTAATCCAACACAAAAATACTGCCTTTTGCGTTTTATACGAAGACTATTTCATGCAATAATTTGTTCCTTTGACAATTGATACCTGTAACGATGCGCATTCTGCTTTTGTTTTGCTTTATAATCGCTGGGCACGGATTGTGGGCCAATTACATTTTCATCCCCATGGATGAGAAGCAGGGAGACCATTTGAAAGCGTATGGAATCGCCTACTGGGTACTCAAAAAAGACATTGAAGTTGACTGGCTGCTCAACTACAGGGGAGGAAGCTTTATGTGCAAGTACCACCCCCCCATTCAAAATGAACTGGTGATCCGCGGGGTTAGCTACGATATCATCTCCGATGCGGTAGCGAATCAGATTCTGACAGAAATCGCCAGCCCTGCCTTGAATTATGACATCATGAAACTGGAGAAGTATCCTAAGATTGCCGTCTACTCGCCCAAATCAAAACAACCGTGGGATGATGCCGTTACGCTCGTACTTACGTATGCAGAGATTCCCTATGATGTAGTATTCGACAATGAAGTTATGAATGGTGAACTGACAAAATATGATTGGCTTCACCTCCATCATGAAGACTTCACCGGTCAATATGGAAAATTTTACGGCAATTATGCCAACATGCCCTGGTACCTCGAACAGCAAAAAGAGGCGGAGGACATGGCGCGCAAGCACGGATTCCCGAAAGTGTCGCAACTGAAACTGGCAGTAGCCAAACACATCAAAGAATTTGTTGCCAGCGGTGGATTTCTTTTTGCCATGTGTTCCGCTACCGACTCATTTGATATAGCCGTGGCCGCCGAAGGCACCGACATCTGCGAACGAATGTTTGACGGCGACCCTTCCGATCCGCATGCACAGGAAAAACTCGTTTTTGAAAATACCCTCGCATTCACCAATTTTCATTTAGTCCGCGACCCTTACCAGTACGAATTTTCAGATATTGACAACAACGCACCCGAGCGAGGCTTGCGGCAGGATAATGATTATTTTAAGGTCTTTGAATTCTCTGCTAAGTGGGATCCTATTCCAACCATGTTAACCCAGAACCACACCCGTGTCATTAAAGGATTTTATGGTCAGACTACCGGGTTCAAAAAAAATCTTATCAAATCAGATGTGGTAATCATGGGTGAGAATAAGGAGATCAATGAGGCCAAATATCTGCATGGTGTTCTTGGCAAAGGATTCTGGACTTATTACGGAGGGCATGATCCCGAAGACTATCAACACACGGTTTATGAAGAACCTACCGATCTGAATTTACATCCCAACTCCCCGGGTTTTCGTTTGATTCTGAACAATGTGCTTTTCCCTGCGGCAAAAAAGAAGAAGCAGAAGACATAGGTAATACAGGTTCACGCGGAGTCGCAAAGGGAAAAATACATTTCCCGCAGATTTTCGCAGAATAATGCAATGATTCTCTGCGATAATCTGCGAGTTCAATCTGCGTTAATCTGCGGGAAACCTTAATTTGAAAAATCATCGTTTTTGATCAATTTTCTAACAAATAATAAAGTTGTCATTGGCAGCGGAGTCGAAGCCTTGCACTTCGGAGCCTTTTATTCCAATGAATTGTCCGATGTCCATAAAATCCAAAATAATTATATGGTGTCGCCCTTCGACGCCGCTCAGGGTGACCTTGTTGAATATTTTCCCCTTGCGTCTTAGCCTGAAAGGAATTAATGCATCCTGTCGCTGCGCACGGAAAGCTTCTTCACAATTTCTGCTTCTTCCAATAAAATTTCCCTCCACCGCTTTTCCACTTTTCCCGGATCCTGGTATTCTTTCGCCAACCTTAAAAAATTTTTATAGTGGCCTGCTTCAGATACCATCAGCTCGTAGTAAAATTTGGAGAGGTCTTCATCCTGAATTTCTTTCCACAGCAATCTGAATCTTTCACAACTGCGTGCTTCTATCAACGCATTAACCAGAAGTCTTTCCACTAACTGCTGCTCCCGGCTGCCTCCTTTCTTAATCAATTTGTAGATGGATTCCACATAGGCATCCTTTCGCGAAGGACCCAGCGACCACCCACGGTCCTTTAACTTTTGTAAAACCCTTTCGAAATGCGACCACTCTTCCGCCACCATCGGTGTCAGTGCTTCAACCAGCTTTTCCCTGTCGGGGAATTGAATGATCAACGAAATACACGAAGAAGCTGCCTTCTGTTCGCAATAGGCATGATCCACCAGGATCTCCCGGATATTCATCTTCGCAATGTCAACCCATCGCGGATCGGTGGGCAATACAAGCCCTAAAACATTTTTATCCATTAGTCGAACAACAAAAAATCAAACCCAAAATCCAGCACATTACTCTGCCCCGGGTAGCCGGGTGTTGGCAGGTAACCTGACTTTGTTGCCAACTGAACTACATTGTGATATTTAATAAAAAATCTCGCACGGCGCATTTTACCTGTAAAAAAAATATCGATCAACGGATAGGCAGGACTCAACGCAGTATTTTGAACATAAAATTGCTGAATGGGAATGTCATATCCCAGTCCATGATAGGCCGACTGCCAATGGGTATCAAAGCCAACCTGTAACTGGAGGTGATTTTTGAACAAATGGTTTTCATAGGTCAATTGTGCATTGACAAATACTTCCGGAATACTCAGCGCCTGATCATCGTTCACAAGAAAAGAAGTATAAATCACTTTGGGCCGGAAATAGATGTGTTTGAAAAATTGTATACCAATTCTTACCTCTGGGGAAAAGGTAGATTGATTACCGGAGGATTGCCGGGGTGTTACTTTCTCTTTAGCTGCCGGATCGCTATTTTCTTTGAAGAAAACATAATTATGAAGAAGGGTGAAAGTTGCACCGGCGCTAAACTGAAGGGGTCCGGTATTCAATTTTGCAAATCCCTGGGCCTGCGTTGAGCTGATAGGTGAAAAGGATTGATTCCAATAATCATGACTGCCCTGATAGATCATAGGCATGAGTCCTGGCTTAGACAATGCATTTTTAAAGTATCCATCAAACCAGGGCGTGGTAATTTTTGCATCGATTCGGTAAAACCCTCCCAGGAGATATTCCGCTGATCCGGAAATTTCTGAAAGGGAATCCAACTGAAGTGACAACTGACCACCGAGGTAATTCTCCGTTCCGGATTTTACCACCGACGTTGGAATGGAATCAAGGTGAGGATTTGAATAGTCGAATGTCCTTAACTTATAATAGGCGCTGTAAAATAATTTACCTGCATTTCCCTTTATGCCCCCCTCCTGTTGCATCGAAATAAAAGTTGTTTCGTCGCTGGCCTTGGTGGAATCCTTCCTTAATTTATAACTCACGTCATAAAATGTTTTAGGATCCTTGGTATAATCATCTGAATAAGCATTGGTTTGTTTGGTAAAATCTGAAATCAAATAAATCTGAAAGGGTTTGGCCAATTGATACTGTTGAAAGAAATGGATATTCCGACGGTATTCTTCCGTTTTAGCGGCGATCAGATTAGGGCGTGCATCCGGATCAAAATAGTCTTTATAGGCATCACCGGGCGGCAGCGCAACACCTCCATTCTCATTCACTTTGTGTCTGATTCTTCTGAAGTTAAACAACAAAAAATACTTTTTGTCTTTGGATGCGTAAGTACTATAGAAATCATAATACTGACTCACCGTCTGCCGGTCTCCTTTTCCAGACCGTTGAATTTGCTTGTCTATAAGAATGGGACGATAGTTAAATCCTATATTCCACCTGGGATTTACGTTGCGGCTGAATTCAATATGGGTCATGGCGCGGCCAATTCCGCCCCAGATAATATGCATTCGGGTGTATGGAGATTTTGTGTCGAAGTAGTGTGGTTCTTCCGTCGCGTAGTAAGGCTCGTAAGCCTGAAAGCCTGCCGTTGCACCAATCATCGATGGGACGGTAGGAAAAATTGAACTCAGCGCAGTGCCCATTACGCCAAGGTCTTTGTAATAATTATCGGATTGCTGGACATAAGTCCACCGGTGATAGTTGTTGATAGTTGTATCCAGCGGGCGGTAGTTCGGTCGGTTCATGAACAACTCTTTTTCGGTAGTCCAAAGGGCGGTGGCGGGGCCATATACATTTCTGGTAGAATCATCCAAAATAGAAGACCCGACGCGCGGGGCAGTTGTCTCCTTTTTCTGGGCTTGCGCCGAAAAAGCTGCCAATAAGAGCGCCAACCCAACAAATCTCGATGAAATCACAGGCAAAGGTAAATGACACATTTAATGCTTGCGAGTGTTAGCCACTGCATTCAGGACGAGATCATCAAATTGGGTGCCATCTTGCAAAAAAGTATGACGTATGGGTATATAAAACCATGGTTGCCGGTCAAGAAACACACTAAGCTCCGGGCCTATCAACTTCACCATATCCTTTTCTGTTGTGACGATGGAAAAGGGGCCTGAAATACCTTTACAAAAATTTTCAATCCTCTGCAGATCGGCGGCTGAATAGCGGTGGTGATCAGGGAAATTAAAGTGTTTCAAGACTTTGTATTTTGAACTGCACAAGCTCAAAATGGATTGTGCTTTGGCGATGCCACTCACCAGTACGAGGTTGTCAGACCATGCTGATTGAATTCCCATGGCCAACGGAGTCTGGTATTGAATCCCAGAAAAGAACACAGGCTTCTGACCGGCATATTTTTCGATATCGCGGGTGATACCCTTTTTTTCTTCCAGAGAGAGCTGCTCATTGCATTTAGTAACCACGATAAGATCCGCCCGGCTTGCTCCCCATCGCGACTCCCGCAAACGACCTGACGGGATTACAAAATCACGATAAAATGGATTTGAATACTCCGTTACCAGAATGGTCAATTGCGCTTTTACTGAACGATGCTGCAGAGCATCATCAAGAAGTATTACTTCAGTCTCAGAAAACTCCTGGAGTATGGTGGGTATGGCCAATACCCGATCTTCGCCCACCACAACATTGATTTCATTCCCGAACTTTCTGAAAAGCTGAAAAGGCTCATCGCCCATGGAACGGGCCGTTTCACTCTCCCTTGCCGCGCGATAACCTTGAGTATCTCTCCCAAAGCCCCGGCTTAATGTTGCCAGGGAAAATTTCTCTTTCAGCAATACGATGAGATACTCAATCATGGGTGTCTTTCCAGAGCCACCCGCATTAAGGTTTCCTACAGTGATTACAGGGATATCGAACTGAAAAGAAGGCTTGTAGCCAATATCATATAAATGGTTCCGAAGGCGCATGACCATATTGTACAGCGCGGCAAATGGAAGCAAAAGGAGTTTTATGACATTCATTCAATCACTTTGCTCTAAATGGATAAATTTGAAATAAAATCCATGGCATGCAAACTTCAAAGATAAAGGATGTTACAACTTATTTAGAATCCCTCGCTTCCCGGACCTATCAGGAGTCATATGACAACAGTGGCCTGCTTACGGGTGATTCAAATGCTGCTGTTTCAGGCGTTTTAGTGACCCTCGACTGTACCGAACCGGTGGTTGAAGAGGCCATCGCCATGAATTGCAACCTGATCGTCGCACACCATCCGATTATCTTTAAAGGCTTAAAAAAAATTACTGGCAATACTTATGTAGAGCGGACGATTATCAAAGCAATCAAACATGATATCGCGATTTATGCAGCCCACACCAATTTTGACAATGTAACTCATGGTGTAAATAAAAAAATTGGTGAGAAGATCGGACTCGTTCATACCATGGTGCTTCAACCTCGCAAAGACACCCTCTCCAAACTGGTGACTTTCATTCCCTCTGCGCAGCACAAAACTGTGTTGAATGCCCTTTACGATGCCGGCGCCGGTCAAATTGGCAAGTACAAAAATTGCAGCTTCCAAACTACGGGTACGGGCACCTTTCTCCCCGACATTGAAGCAAATCCATCTATTGGGACACCGGGCAAGTCTGAGCTAGTTGATGAAATACGGATCGAGGTCATTTTCCCGACACATAAAGAAAGTTCTCTTCTGACAGCCCTTCGTAAAAATCATCCCTACGAGGAAGTCGCCTATTATGTTTCCCGGCTGGATAATAGCCATCAGGAAGTAGGCGCAGGACTACTGGGTGAGTTGGAAAAACCGGAAGAACCAATCCCGTTCCTA
>JAYWDP010000121.1:0-6987 GCA_043779775.1 Cyclobacteriaceae bacterium | reverse complement strand
CCAAGATTTGAATGGGGAAGCTTTGCGTCTTAGCTCGAAGCGCAACCGATACACTGTTAAAAGCAACGAAGAGTAGGTCGCAAAGGGTCGCCTTCGGCAACGGCCTGAAACTGACCCACTACCCAAAAGCAACCTGATTTGGTGGTTTTAATGATTTGCCTTACTTTTGCGCGATTAAAAATATAAAGCAGTAAACAATAAAGCGGATGCAACTCGATTTAGCAAAAAAGCAAGAAATTTTCAGTAAGCACGGAGCAGGGAAATCCAAAAGTGATACCGGCTCTCCAGAGTCTCAAATTGCCCTTTTTACCCATCGGATTAACTCTTTAACCGAACATTTGAAGGGTCATAAAAAGGACTTTTCTACCCAGACCGGTCTTCTCAATTTGGTAGGTAAACGCAAAAAGCTATTAAGCTACCTTCAAAAGACTGACATTGACCGCTATCGGTCAGTAATTGCAGATCTAGACTTACGTAAATAAGAATAAATAAAAGCGCACAGGGAACCTATTAACAAGGTTCCCTTTTCGCTTTTTGTCACATGGCAATCCTGCCAATTCAACTATCATACTATTATGAAACCAACTCCTATCACAAAATCCTGCGCGTTACCCGACGGCCGCGAAATTACAATCGAAACGGGCAAACTTGCCCGACAGGCAGACGGTGCGATTGTCCTCCGGATGGGCAATACCATGCTCCTGGCTACGGTTGTCTCGAATAAAGAAGGCAAGGTGGGGGCCGATTTCCTTCCACTCTCTGTTGACTATCAGGAGAAGTTTGCTTCGACCGGAAAAATTCCCGGTGGATTTTTAAGACGTGAAGGACGGTTGTCCGATTATGAAATATTAATCAGTCGCTTGGTTGACCGAGCCATACGTCCCTTATTTCCAAGTGATTACCATGCTGAAACGCAAGTAAATATTCAGTTGATTTCAGGTGATGAAAATTCTCTGCCTGATGCACTGGCTGCTTTTGCAGCGTCTGCAGCCCTCTCCGTTTCGGATGTTCCTTTCCAGGGGCCTATCTCTGAAGTAAGGGTAGCAAGGGTGGAAGGTAAATTTATCGTCAACCCGACCCTGGAACAGAAAGCGAAAGCCGATCTCGACCTGATTGTAGCTGCCTCGATAGATAATATTCTTATGGTGGAAGGTGAATCAAAAGAGGTTAGTGAAGATGATATGCTGGAGGGTTTGAAGATTGCCCATGAAGCCATTAAAATACAATGCAATCTGCAAATTGAACTTACTAAAGCTGCCGGCAAATCTGAAAAAAGAACCTACAGCCATGAGACTCATGATGAAACATTGAAGGCCGAACTTCAAAAGCTTTTATATGAAAAGGCCTATAGTGTAGCAAAACTTCAGACGCCCAATAAGCAGAAGCGGTCCGATCTCTTTGCACAAGTCCTTGAGGATTATCTGAAAACTCTTCCGGAAGACACCACGGTTAACAAAGATCTTGCTAAGTACTATTATCACGACATTCAGAAGAAAGCTTGCCGCGATCTGGTTCTCAATGAGAAAGTCAGACTCGACGGGAGAAAGACCAATGAGATCCGTTCGATCTGGACCGAGGTAGACTATTTACCTTCTGCTCATGGATCAGCCCTCTTTACTCGGGGAGAAACTCAATCACTGAGTACCGTTACGTTAGGAACGAAATTGGATGAGCAAATGATTGACGGAGCCATGTTCTCCGGATCAAACAAATTTATTCTTCATTATAATTTCCCTGCATTTTCGACAGGAGAAGTGAAACCGAACCGCGGCCCTGGCAGGAGAGAAATCGGTCACGGCAATTTGGCCTATCGCTCACTAAAGCAAGTATTGCCCTCAGAAGAGAATAATCCATATACCATCAGGATAGTATCTGATATTTTGGAATCCAATGGATCATCTTCCATGGCAACGGTATGTGCAGGTTCACTGGCATTGATGGATGCTGGAGTACCCGTAACTGCGGCTGTTTCCGGTATCGCGATGGGAATGATTTCTGATAAAGGGCGCTATGCAATTTTATCGGATATCCTGGGTGATGAAGATCACCTTGGCGATATGGATTTTAAAGTCACCGGCACCGAGAAAGGAATTACCGGTTGTCAGATGGATTTGAAAGTAGATGGCCTTACCTATGACGTGTTAAAGGAAGCCTTAATGCAGGCAAAAGAGGGAAGACTTCATATCCTCAACGAGATGAAGAAATCGTTACAGGCTCCTAAACCAGACCTGAAGCCTCATGCACCGAGAGCCCATACCATTTTCATTGAGAAAGAATTAATTGGTGCGGTAATCGGACCTGGTGGAAAAGTGATACAGGACATTCAAAATACTACCGGCGCCACCGTGGTGATTGAGGAGAAAGATAAACGGGGTATCGTAAGTATTTTTGCTACCAACCAGGCAGCCATGGACGGTGCCTTGAAGAGAATTAAAGCCATCGTTGCTATTCCTGAAGTAGATCATGTTTATGACGGTGTCGTAAAATCAATCATGCCCTTCGGCGCTTTTGTTGAATTCATGCCCGGAAAAGACGGACTTCTCCATATTTCGGAGATTAAGTGGGAGCGTCTGGAATCAATGGATGGTGTGATGCAGGTGGGTGAAGAAGTGAAGGTTAAATTGGTGGAAGTGGATAAAAAAACAGGTAAATACCGGCTGTCAAGGAAGGTATTACTGCCCAGGCCACCTAGAAAAGAAGAGCCCGCTCAGGCTTAACTTGCAAAACATCCTTTTTGGAACTAATTTTTGGCCTTCACGTTTCAAATAAGAGCTAAATAAGCAATTAACGAAGGCAACCTCGGTCTTATCAAAGCTGCGCAGCGTTTCGATGAAACCCGCGGCTTTAAATTTATCTCTTATGCAGTACAAACCGAAGACTGCGCCATACTTCCAGAAGCAAGGCATTAAAACCTTACTTAAGTTAAAAATATTTGAATTGAATAGAATTTAGAAGGTCTCCTCCATGAGACCTTTTTTGTACGAAAAGTTTATGACTCAGGAAAAAGTAAAAGTATTGATTATCGGCTCCGGCCCCGCAGGTTATACTGCAGCGATCTATGCCGCCCGTGCCGGACTGAACCCTGTTCTCTACACTGGCGCTCAGCCTGGAGGCCAGTTGACCATCACCGGAGATGTAGAAAATTACCCGGGCTATCCGAAAGGAATTGACGGACCGCAGATGATGATGGACCTCCAGGCTCAGGCAGAACGATTTGAAACCAAGGTAAGGCATGGTGTTGTCACCAAGGTGGACTTCTCAGTATATCCTTTGAAGGCTATCGTGGATGATGTTCATGAACTATCCGCAGATGCAGTCATCATAGCCACTGGTGCTACAGCAAAATACCTGGGTATCCCGTCGGAGCAGAAGTTCATGAACAGTGGAGTTTCAGCCTGTGCGGTATGTGATGGATTTTTTTATCGCGGAATGGATGTGGCCGTGGTGGGTGCAGGTGATTCAGCCGCTGAGGAAGCCACTTACCTTTCAAAACTTTGTCCTAAAGTTTATCTGATCGTGCGCAGAGGGGAGATGCGCGCTTCGAAGATAATGAAGCAGCGGGTGCTCAATAACCCGAAAATTGAAATATTGTGGAACACTGAAACCAATGAAATATTAGGCGATCATGAAGTTGCCGGCGTGAGAGTGGTAAACAATAAAACCGGTGAGCGAAAAGAAATTCCTATCAAAGGATTTTTTGTTGCCATCGGACACCAACCCAATACGGATATATTCAAAGGCCAGCTAACCATGGACGAAACCGGTTATGTCCAGGTTAAGCCCGGATCTACGCATACGAATATTAATGGTGTCTTTGTGGTAGGTGATGCGGCTGATAAAGTCTATCGGCAGGCCGTAACTGCCGCAGGTACCGGCTGTATGGGTGCCCTGGATGCTGAACGATTTTTGGCGGCCCGTGAACTGGAGCACGTATGAAGCTTGATATTCTCGTCATGGCTGCCCACCCGGATGATGCCGAACTGGGCTGCGGAGGAACAATTATTAAACACATCATAGAAGGTAAGAAAGTAGGTATTGTAGATTTTACCAGAGGAGAGCTTGGTACTCGCGGCACACCAGAAACCCGTGACCGGGAAGCAGCTGATTCTGCCAGAATTCTAGGGCTGGCAATTCGGGAGAACCTTAATCTGCCGGATGGTTTTTTCCAGAATGACAAGGAGCACCAGTTATCGGTTATTAAAGCCATCCGGAAATACAAGCCTGAAATCGTATTAAGCAACGCCACTTACGATCGCCATCCCGATCACGGCAGAGGTTCTGACCTTGCCTTTGAAGCTTGCTTTCTGTCAGGGTTAACAAAAATTGAAACAGCATCGGAGGGACGAAAACAAGAAGCGTGGAGACCTAAAGCCTTATATCATTTTATTCAAAGTCAGTTTATCGAGCCTGATTTTGTCATTGATATTTCCGAGGTCTGGGATAAAAAAATGGAAGCTATCCGCGCTTTCAAAACTCAATTTTATGATCCGGCCAGCCAGGAGCCCGAGACTTACATATCCAATCCTGGTTTCTTAAAGTTGTTGGAAGGCAGAGCCATTGAAATGGGACACGCAATCGGTGTTCGCTATGGAGAAGGATTTGTTTCGCGCCGATGGATTGGCGTGAAGTCTCTTTACAATATTTTTTAAAAAAGGCCGCAGATTTCACAGATTAATACTGCAATAATCAAGACATAAGACATGATTACCCAATACGAATACCGATTACCGATTACTGATTACCGAATACCATCTCTTACGGCGCTAGCCGGTTGACCTTCCAACCCTTGTCAAATTTTGTATAGATAATCCGATCGTGTAACCTGCTGGTCCGGCCTTGCCAGAATTCAACTTGATGCGGGGCAACTTCATAGCCACCCCATTGCTTTGGTTTTGGAAGTATGGTAAGACTAGCATATCGTTTCTCAATTTGCTGGACGCGTTCTTCAAGGATTGCGCGATCTTTGATGACCAGGCTCTGTGGCGAAGCCCAGGCTCCGACCTGACTTGACCGGGGGCGGCTTTGAAAGTATAACGTGGACCGCTCTTCTGATACCCTTTCGGCGAGGCCATTAATCCGCACCTGACGTTCGAGTTCGGGCCAGAAGAAATTCAATGCACACGCCGGATTCGTATCCAGGTCTTTGCCTTTATCGCTCTGATAATTTGAATAAAATACGAAGCAGCCGTTCTCAATACCCTTTAACAGAACGATGCGTGAGGAGGGCGACCCGGTTTTAGAAACGGTGGCAAGGTTCATGGCATTGGCCTCCGGTAATTGGGCTTCCAGGGCCTCCGCAAACCACTTTTCAAATTGCGCTATGGGCTCTGCCATTACATTTTGCATATCCAACTTTGCTTTTGCGTATTCTTTTCTTAAATCGGTAAGAGAGGCCATTGATTTTTGTTCTATTTACCGCAAAGATGGTGACTTCTTTTCACGCTTATTGGTGGCAGGTGTTAATTTTTATTCCTTCATTTGGAGGTGCGCTGACCCTTGGGATTATAATAGAAACGCAGCATGGAATTTTTTAAATACAGAAATAAACTCAAGCCTGAAAAAGGCAGACTTCTGATTTCGGAGCCGTATTTACCGGATCCTAATTTTGAACGTACCATTATTTTGTTGTGTGAAAATAACGAGGAGGGTTCTTTTGGCTTCGTTCTGAACAAACCATCCCTGGCCAGAGTCAGCGATGTAATGGACGACATTAAAGGCTATGAAGCCGCAGCCATGGTAGGAGGGCCCGTACAACAGGATACGCTGCATTACATCCATCGCTTCCCTGCACTGGAGGATTCAATTGAAATCTCCCGTGGCATTTTTTGGGGAGGAAATTTCGAAAAACTGCTTTTCTTGCTGGACACCAAGCAAATGGCGCACAACGATATTAAATTTTTTCTGGGATATAGTGGCTGGACCGCCGGGCAGTTGGAAGAAGAGTTGAAGCAGGATTCCTGGATTGTAAGTGATCTGGTCAATGAAGAGTTGATTTTTGATACCGCTCCGGACTCCATGTGGAAAAAGACGCTGACCATTATGGGGGGGCGTTATTCGGTTTTTTCCAATTATCCTAAAGATCCACGATTGAATTGAATTACGAAAGTTAATGGAACCTTTTAGACGACCTTGAATAGTGGAATCGAATGTGAAATATATACTTTTGCGATGCTAAAATTTAACCGTTACACGTAAGCCGAAAATGATGGAAGAGAAGGATGAAATGGTGGTGTTGAAAGATGTTCCGGATGATCATGTCGTGACCACAATCCCCAATATGAAAGGGGAGGTTGACCCTTTGGAAGATGTCATCATACCACAGGATTATTCAAAATTTTCCAAGAAGGATCTGGTGGATCTCCTCAAGGAGGTGGCTATTCAAAACGATTTTAAGCGAACAGATTCTGTATTAAAAGAGATCAAATCACAATTCGACGAAATCCTGGACAAGGAAAAGTCGGATGCATTGAAGCGCTTTATCGATAGTGGCGGATCTCCTGACGATTTTGACTACCGCGCCGACACGCTGGATGTTTCCTTTGAAGCCCAATATAAACTTCTGAAGGATCGCAAGACGGAGCATTTCAAAAACCTTGAAGGGCAGAAAAGTGAAAACCTGCAGAAAAAAAATGCCCTGCTGGAAGACCTTCGGAATTTGGTGGATGGGGAGGACAACAAACATAGTTTTGAAAGATTCAAAGAGATACAACAGCATTGGAAACTGTTAGGAGCCGTGCCTTCATTGCAGATACAACCGCTCTGGGCAAGTTATCACGTGCTGGTTGACAGGTTCTATGACAACCGCAATATCTATTTTGAACTCAAAGAACTTGACCGAAGAAAGAATCTTGAAGCAAAGCTGGAGTTATGTCAGCGTGTAGAAAAATTGGCGTTGGTACAGAAGATAGGCGAGGCCGTCAGAGAGTTGAACGAACTGCACGAAGAGTACAAGCACATTGGCCCGGTAGCAAGAGAATTAAAGGATGG